>CAYVSP010000005.1:0-37648 GCA_964453655.1 uncultured Candidatus Saccharibacteria bacterium | reverse complement strand
GCGGATGTGGTGGAATTGGTAGACACGCTAGGTTTAGGACCTAGTGCCGAAAGGCGTGAAGGTTCAAGTCCTTTCATCCGCACCATTATTTACTGTTAGAATAATTAGAATGGCATTGTCAACACAACCATATAAAGGCGCGCGGGATTTTTATCCTGAGGATAAGCGCCTGCAGAAATATTTGTTTGATGTCATGCGTCAAACCGTTGAGAAATTTGGCTATGAAGAATATGATGCTCCACTCTTGGAGCCGCTTGAGCTATATCTAGCTAAAACAGGTGATGAGATTGTCAACGATCAAACCTATGCTTTCACAGATCGAGGCGAACGAAAGATTGTAATACGACCGGAAATGACTCCCAGTGTTTCACGAATGGTTGCCACGCGGCGCCAGGAACTGGCTTACCCTGTACGCTGGTATAACATCGGAAGCCGTTGGCGCTATGAACGGCCTCAAAGGGGACGCTACCGCGAATTCTTCCAGCTTGATGTTGACGTATTTGGTCTGGATAGTTTGGTTGCGGAATTGGAAATCATTCAAGTTGCAGACGCTATACTCCAAGCTTTTAGTGCCAAGCGAGAAATGTACACCATACGACTCAACAGTCGCAAATTTATGGATTTTGTTCTCAAAGACTATCTGAATCTGTCGGATGTCGAAGTACAGACGCTGGCTAAGCTGATTGATCGCAAGGACAAAATTGAGCCGGAAAAATTTGCGGCTGATGTTGACGTGATCTTAAGCCCGTCGGAACGTGAAGCCAATAAAGGCGACAAACTACTCAAGCTTCTAAAGGTTCAGTCTATTCAGGAACTGCCATCAGATTTAGGCGACAACGCTTCAATTAAAGAGCTCGAGAGCCTTATTGAAAGTCTAAATGCTTTAGGTATTACTAATGTAATGTTTGAGCCAGCTATCATGCGCGGCTTTGACTATTATACCGATATTGTATTTGAAGTTTTCGATAACAATCCTACCAATAACCGCTCCATGTTTGGCGGCGGCAGGTATGACGGTTTAGTCGGCTTATTCGGAGTTGAGCCTGTGCCATCAGTCGGTTTCGCCATGGGCGATGCCACGCTTCAAAATTTCATGGAAGTACATGAACTACTGCCAAAACTTAAACCAGAAACCGATGCTTATGTCGTTTTAGTAGGCGAGAACACAGCATCAAGTGCCCAGCCTATTCTCAAAGAGCTGCGTGAAGCCGGCTTAAAAATAGCAGTTGACTATAGTGGCCGTAAACCCGACAAACAGCTAAAAATGGCTGATAAACGCGGTTTAAGATACGCAATTTTTATTGGCGAAGAGGAGCTTACCGCCAACAGCTTTACGCTCAAGAATCTTAAAACCGGTGAAGAAGAAAAACATGGTGCCGAGCGCCTAGTGAGTATCATCAAGGACTATAGAAAAAGCTAACCTAATCTGTTATAGTTCTCTTTCATGCAAGTTAAAAAGACTGTTAGTAAAGCAACCGAAGCAACTGTGTCTGTGGTTGCTCACGAGGCTGATCTTGAACCTGTCAAGCAGCATGTGCTGAGGCAGCTGCAAAGCAAAGTAAAAGTAGCTGGTTTTCGCGAAGGCAAAGTGCCACTTTCTTTAGTTGAAAAAAACGTCGACCACTCGGTACTGCAAAGCAATTTTTTGGAAGAAGCGGTCAACCATCTCTACGTAAGCGCTGCCAATGAACTGCGCCTGCGACCTGTCAGCCAACCGCAAGTCTCTATTAAGAAGTTCGTACCCTTTAGCGAACTGGAGTTTGAAGCTGCTGTTGAGGTGATTGGTGAGATTAAGCTACCAGATTATAAAAAGATGAAACGAACCAAGCCTTCTATAACAGTTACTGACAAAGATGTTAGTGATGTCCTGAAGAGTTTGCAGTTACGCGTTGCTGAAAAGAAAGAAGTAAAAAGGCCTGCTAAAAACGGCGATGAAGCAGTGATTGATTTTGTAGGCAAAGACACTAACGGCAAGCTCGTCAATGGTGCTGATGGTAAAGATTACCCGCTGGTTTTAGGCAGCAACAGCTTCATTCCTGGTTTTGAACCCAATCTTATTGGTCTAAAAGCAGGGGAAACGAAAACATTTATACTGAAGTTCCCTAAAGACTACGGAGTAAAGACCATTGCTGGTAAAGACGTCAGCTTTATAGTGACTGCGAAGAAAGTCATGGAAGTTATTCTCCCAAAACTAGATGACTCTTTTGCCAGTAAAGTCGGCCCATTTAAGACAGTCAAAGAATTAAAAGCTGACATAAAAAAACAACTTAAAATTGAAAAAGAGCAGCAACGCGATCGCGACTTTGAGAACGAACTTGTTCGAGATATTTCCGCCAAAGCCAGCGTATCTATTCCAGAAAAGTTAATTGAAGAGCAAATAGACCGAATCGAGCAAGAAGAGCGCCAGAACCTGACCTACCGTGGCCAAACCTGGCAGGAGCACTTAAAAGAAGAGGGTTTGAGTGAAGATGAACACCACAAACAGAAGCGGCCACAAGCTGAAGAGAGCGTAAAAGCGGGCCTTATATTATCGGAAATCGCTGAAAAAGAAGAGCTGGAGGTGACTCCTGATGAGTTGGAAGTTCGCTTGCAGCTATTGAGGGGCCAGTACAAGGACAGCACGATGCAGGCTGAGCTTGACAAGCCTGAAAACCGGCGCGACATTGCCTCAAGAATACTAACCGAAAAGACTCTCCAGAAACTCACCGACTTAACGGTACGCAAATGACGCAAGAGTTATACTTTAGTAAAGGAAGTAGGAGGCCTACATGGATGAACCATTGACCGTAGACGCAGCAGTAGCTGAGCGGGACAATATATTGAAGCAACTCAATGATGTAGTACCACAATTACAGCTAAGACTATCTTATCTTAATGGGTGGTTAGACAGCCAGAAGTCTTCTATCGCAACCAGTGATTCTAGTCAGAAAAAACCGGCTATTAAAAGCGGGCCGACAAAGAAATAAGTGCCAAATTAGCACTCTCACTTGACGAGTGCTAATTCGCTGGTATATACTCGTTATCATATGAGTAAACCAATTAGCCAAGTACTTGTCCCAACCGTAATTGAAACCGATGGGCGCATGGAACGGGCTTATGACATTTATTCGCGCTTATTAAAGGACCGCATCATTTTCATTGGCGATGATGTTAACCCACATACCGCTAACTTGATCGTTGCACAGCTGTTATTTTTAGATAATGAAGATAATAAAAAAGACATATTCTTATATATCAACAGCCCGGGCGGCAGCGTTTATGACGCTCTAGCAATTTACGACACGATGCAGTTTGTGAAATCAGACATCCAGACTTTCGGAATAGGCGTACAAGCTAGCGCAGCCGCATTTTTATTGAGCAGCGGGGCCAAAGGCAAACGATTCTTACTACCTCACGCAACTGTGATGATTCACCAACCATCTAGCGGCACGCGTGGTAAAGTCACCGATCAAGAAATTGACCTTAAAGAGGCTTTGCGCGTGAAGAAGCTCATGGAGCAGATTATGGCTAAGAACACCGGCCAAAAACCTGACAAAATCCACCAAGATATGGAACGCGACTTTTGGCTGACGGCTGAAGAGGCTAAGAAATACGGTCTAGTAGACGGCATCGTCTCCAACCCTCCAAAAGTAAATTAAAATTCTCATGGTTAGCTAACTTGGCCTTGTTATTATTTTTATATGACCAAGAGGAAATCAATTGATAGGGTGATATTTGAACCGCCATCTGGACCGGAAAGAATTGTAGTTAAAAGAGTCCTGCCAGCAACAATTGAGCAATATGCACCAAAGATACTAGGAGTTCTGCATGCTGCCTATACACGACGGTTTGTTGAAGAACTGGAAGTCTTATCCCAACGTGCAGTTAATCGCCGTTTTGATGCTCATGCCAATGAAAAAAGCCAAGCCGAGCGCATGAGAGCAAGCATGGCTAAAGGCTCTACGTATTGGGTAGCTGAACCAGTAGGCTACGTACGCCCTGATGATGTTTTTGGGGTTGTCAAAACAAGTCCATCTCGCGCAGGGATCATTAACAGGTTGGTAGGTGAACCAAATTGCTATATCAATGATGTTGACACTGTGGCAGAAGGGCACGGAATAGGTAGTGCCTTACTTTTTGTAGCTCTTGGGCGGTTTGAAGATGATCGCACTGCTGTACTTGATGCCGTTGCCGATAATCCCAGGACTAATAACTGGTTCGAGCAAATCGGTTTTAGGGCCAGAGAACGAATGCCAAACCATCTGGAAATCGATGAAGAGAGATTAGATCAAGTTCGTTACGAGGCAGAAGTTGGTGTAGGCGGTGTTCGCCGCACCTTAATTGAGCGAAAACTTTGGCTGGCTGATGGTTTTCCAGAGCTTTAGATAGCTTGTCGATAAATTTGACTTGACATAGAAGGCCGCATAGTCCAGACTCTATTTTAAGAAGTAGTGTAGGCTGGGCAGTGCTCGTGTTGTTTAGTAACTCGTCAGCATCCAAAACCCCCACTTAGTATCCTTCGCGCGAAAGTAAAGCCATTATTACGATAGTTTATAAATAAGGAGCAGTGCCAGCGTGCCCCGATCTAAAGTTAGCTCACCTAAAAAACAGACACGTACCTATTTTAGTAACATTGATGATGCCCTTGACCTACCGAACCTGGTTGACCACCAAAACCGGTCTTTCCAGTGGTTTGTAGAGGAGGGTCTGGGTGAATTATTGGCTGAAGTCAGCCCGATTGATGATTACACGGCTGCTAAGCTAAGCCTGCGGTTTAAAGACTATAGGTTTGAAGCACCAAAAATGGCCGAGGCTGAGGCCCGCGAAAACAATGTCAGCTTTGAAGCACCTTTAAAAGCCAAAGTTGAGCTGACGAATAAAGTTACTGGCGAAGTTAAAGAGCAGGAAATTTACCTTGGTGATTACCCATGGATGACATCACGCGGTACTTTTGTAATTAATGGCGCCGAACGAGTGGTTGTATCGCAGCTTATTCGTTCAGCTGGCGTATTTTTCACTGCCGACAAACATGGCGGCAGTAATCTTTATGGAGCTAAAGTAATTCCGGGGCGGGGTGCCTGGCTGGAATTTGAAACAGCTGCTAACGGGGCTTTATATGTCAAGATTGATCGCAAGCGAAAAATTCCTGTCACAACGTTGTTGCGGGCACTCGGCCTAAGTGAAGCGGAAGTGCGCGAGCGCCTGGCTCACGTTGACCAAGGCAAGCTCAACTACATTGACGCGACGCTCGAAAAAGACCCCGCGAAGGGTGCCAATGAAGCTTTAATTGAGGTTTATCGTCGCCTGCGGCCTGGTGATTTGGCGACGGTTGATAATGCTCGAAGTTTGCTCGAAAACATGTTCTATAATTTTAAGCGTTTTGACTTCAGCCGCGTTGGGCGCTACAAAATTAACAAGCGGCTTAATCTGGATGTTAAGAATACCATCGAAAATCGGGCAATGCGCCTTGAAGACCTGGTGGCCATTGTGGCTGAAATTATCCGCCTCAACAATACTCAGGAGCCGGCTGATGATATCGACTCCTTAGCAAACCGCCGCGTCAAGCTGGTTGGCGAGTTGGTGCAGCGTCAATTCCGGATTGGACTGCTCAGAATGGAGCGAAACACCAAAGATCGCATGAGCATGAGCGAGATAGAGACGGTTACACCGGCCCAACTTATTAATGCCCGCCCAGTAGTAGCGGCCGTCCGTGAATTCTTTGCCAGTTCACAACTTAGTCAATTCATGGACCAGATTAACCCGTTAAGTGAGCTGGCGCACAAGCGTCGTCTTAGCTCGATGGGTCCTGGCGGCTTGTCTCGCGAACGGGCCGGCTTTGAGGTGCGTGATGCCCACGCTACCCATTATGGCCGTATTTGCGCTGTCGAAACCCCTGAAGGCGCAAACATTGGGCTAGTCTTAAACTTAGCAAACTATGCTCGAATTAATGATTACGGTTTTATTGAAACGCCCTATCGCAAGGTAATAAACGCAGTGCAGGCTAAGAATGCAGTCGGACACATTGCCGCCGTTAATCTCGAGAATGAAAAAGGTAAGGTAATAGTAAAAGCTGGTGCCAAAATTACTGCTGAGGCTGCCAAACGTTTGGCTAAGGTTAAGGGTCAGGTCACCTGGCCGGTCAAAGCCAAAGTCACCAACGAGGTGGTATATCTTGACGCTGCCGGCGAAGAAAGCGTTGTTATTGCCAGTGCTGGCGAGAAGATTGACGACAAAGGCTATTTTGTAAATGATCGCGTCAGTGCCCGTAGTCGTTTGGTTTCTGGTGAAGTTGACGCCAATGAGGTAACCCACATGGATGCCTCACGCCGTCAAATTATTGGTTCCAGTGCCGGCCTTATTCCGTTTATTGAGAAAAATTATGTGTACCGATCACTTATGGGCAGCAATCAACAACGGCAAGCCGTGCCACTTATCCGTCCATCCGCCCCTATTGTAGGTACCGGCATGGAAGAAGCCGTCGCCCGTAATAGTGGACAAGTTACTTTAGCCGAGGAAGCTGGCGAAGTGCTTAAGGCTGCTGCTGACGAAGTTGTGGTGCAGTATAAGGGCAGAAAGGCTACTTATCGGCCGTTGCATTATGTTCGTAGTAACGAGGGTACCAGCATAAATCATCGCGTCGCGGTAAACACTGGTGACAAAGTAAAAGCCGACGATATTCTAATAGAAGGAATGTCGATTGAAGACGGTGAACTAGCCCTTGGCAAAGATCTTATTGTCGCCTTCATGCCCTGGGCTGGTTATAACTTCGAAGATGCCATTATTATTTCGAGAAAACTGGTGGAAGACGACACCCTGACGTCAGTACATATCGTTGATTTTATGGTTGAAGTTCGCGAGACCAAGCTTGGGCCGGAAATTGTAACGCGTGATATTCCTAATGTTTCCGAAGAAGCGCTCAGACATTTGGACGAAGAAGGAATTGTCCGCATTGGCGCAGAAGTACATCCGGGGGACATTCTAGTCGGTAAGATTACGCCGAAGGGTGAACAGGAACTATCCAGCGAAGAACGATTGCTGCGAGCAATCTTTGGCGAAAAGGCTAAGGAAGTGCGAGACACCTCACAGCGTATGAGTAATGGTAAGCACGGTAAAGTGGTTGGTGTAAAAGTCTTCAGCCGGGCAACTGGCCATGAGCTTAAAGCCGGCGTTATTATGCAAATACAGGTGTTTGTAGCTCAAATGCGTAAAATCGCTGTTGGCGATAAACTTGGCGGGCGGCACGGTAATAAAGGGGTCATTGCCCGCATTCTGCCAGTTGAAGATATGCCATTCATGGAAGACGGTACGCCAGTCGACATCGTTTTAAACCCCCTAGGTGTGCCGTCACGCATGAACGTCGGTCAGCTATTTGAAACCCACCTCGGCATGGCTGCCCGCTTGTTAGGTATGAAAGTTGCCAGCCCATCATTCGACGGTGTACCAATTGAGGAAATTCAACAATTACTTAAGAAGGCCGGCCTGCCTGAAGAAGGTAAACAACAGCTTTATGATGGCCGCAATGGGCAACCCTTTAAGGAACTCACCACTGTCGGCTCGATGTATATGATTAAACTCAATCACATGGTTACTGATAAGATCCATGCCCGATCGACTGGTCCATATACCATGGTTACTCAACAACCTTTAGGCGGAAAAGCCCAAAACGGTGGCCAACGCTTTGGTGAAATGGAAGTGTGGGCTTTGGAAGCTTACGGTGCTTCTAACACCTTACAGGAAATGTTGACCATTAAGTCTGATGATGTCTACGGACGCTCTAAAGCTTACGAATCCATCATTAAACATACTGAAATTGTCGGACCGAAAGTACCAGAAAGTTTCAACGTGCTCGTTAAGGAACTCCAGGGCTTGGGACTTAAAGTTGATTTGATGACTTCTGATAAGTTGATTGATGCCGAGGCAGTGCTGGCCGAAAACATAAAGGATGAAGCTGCCCATCAACCAGATGTAGAGGTACCGGCGGCGCCAATTTCTGATGTTGACATTAGTCAAGACGCCACAACTGACGAATTTGTCGTAATGGAGCTGGAAGATGACATTCCTGCCACAACCGTCGTTGCGGACGAAAGCAGCGAGAAAAAGGAGACCGCATAATGATTAGACGCTATAATCACGGCACTAATATTGCCGACTTTGACGCTGTTAGACTGGCGGTTGCCAGCCCTGAGGATATCTTGGAGTGGAGCTATGGCGAAGTAACTAAGCCAGAGACGATAAACTATCGAACTCAAAAACCAGAGCGAGATGGACTTTTCTGCGAACGGATCTTTGGCCCGGTAAAAGACATTAATCCGCATGATGCGAAGTATAAGGGCGTACGCTCACGAGAAGCGGCAGTCGATAAAAATGGAGAGCTGGTAACACGCAGCATTGTCCGCCGCGAGCGAATGGGCCATATAAATCTGGCCACTCCAGTAGCACATATCTGGTTTTTACGTGGAACGCCATCGGCAATCGGTTTAGTGCTTGGCATGACGGTCAAGAATCTGGAGCGCGTTGCCTACTTTGCCAGTTATATTATCAAATCAGTTGATACCGATAAGCGCGACAAAATGCTGGCGGACAAAGAGGCTGAATTCACTGCTGCCAAAGAAGCAATAAAACTGCGACATGAAAAAGATGCTAAAGATCTAGATGCAGATGTAAAGCAGTTGGCCGAAAATCAAACTAAAGAACTTGATGAGCTGACCAAAGAATATGAAGTAGTAAAGGGACAACTGGAAGCATTAGATCAGTTCAACCTTATTAGTGAAACAGATTACCGCAACCTACCTGATAGCTTGCAAGATATTACTACCGTTGGTATGGGCGGTGCCGCTCTTAAGGCCCTGCTGGATGAAGTCGAGCTTGGTAAGCTCATTGATGAGCTTACCAAAGAGGCAGAAGAGGCGAAGGGGCAACGCAAGAAAAAACTCATGAAGCGTCTGCGCTTGCTTGAAAGCATGCACCGTGCCGGCATTAAACCAAGTAGCTTATGTATGTCCGTATTGCCGGTTATTCCACCAGACCTAAGGCCTATGGTGCAGTTAACTGGCGGCCGTTTTGCCACAAGTGACTTAAACGATCTTTATCGACGTGTTATTAACCGTAACAACCGTCTGAAGAAACTTATTGAGCTTAATGCGCCAGAGGTTATTCGCCGCAACGAACAGCGTATGCTACAAGAAGCAGTCGATGCTCTGATTGATAACAATAGTGCTCGTAGCGGCCGTGCCATAGCTGCCACTGGTCAACGCCGTCGGCTTAAAAGCTTGAGTGATATGCTAAAGGGCAAACAAGGCAGGTTCCGCCAAAATCTGCTTGGTAAGCGGGTTGATTACTCTGGCCGCTCAGTTATTGTAGCTGGCCCTGAGCTTAAAATTGACCAATGCGGTTTGCCTAAAATGATGGCCTTAGAGCTCTTCAAGCCATTTGTCATCGGGAATCTGATAGAAGAAGAACATGCCCACAATATTCGTAGCGCTACGCGGATGATCGAAATGGGCGAAACCGCAGTTTGGGATGCCTTAGACGAAGTCATTAAGGGCAAATACGTGTTATTGAACCGCGCACCAAGTTTACACCGCTTAAGTATTCAAGCCTTCAAGCCGGTGTTAATTGAAGGCAAAGCCATTCAATTACATCCGCTTGTCTGCAAAGGCTTTAATGCTGACTTTGACGGTGACCAAATGGCCGTCCACTTGCCGTTAAGCGATCAGGCTCAAGCTGAGGCACGTGACATCATGGCCAGCAATAAAAATCTGCTTAAACCCGCTGATGGTTCACCTATTCTTCATATTGAACAGGATATAGTGCTTGGCTGCTATTACTTAACATATGAGCGTCCCGGTGCCAAAGAGACAAAAGTTCGAGGTTTTGCCAATCTGGAAGAAGCCATTGTAGCCGAAGAAAACGGTACTATTGGTTTGCAGACAAAAGTTCGGGCCCCCTACCGTGGTATCGTACGTGAAACTACGCTAGGGCGCTTACTATTCAATGAAATTTTCCCTGAAGACTTTCCGTTTCAAGATGAGGCAATGACCAAGAAGAAACTACAAACTGTTATGACACTGGTATACCAAGCTTATGGGCAGCTTAAAACGGCTGAAATTGCCGACGATTTGAAGGATATAGGCTTTGCTTATGCCACAAAGTCTGGCTTATCAATGGGCATGGGTGACTTTAAGGATATTAAAGGCCTCGATAAATTACTCGATGAGGGCGAAAAGCGAGCTGCCGAGATAAGTGCCCAGTATGACCAAGGTTTCATCACAGAAGAAGAGAGGCACCGTCTGACGGTTGAAAACTGGCAAAGTGTTGATGGTCGAGTGCAAGCTGCCTTAAGTGAGCAGTTCGCTACTGAGGATAGTGCTATGTCGATTGCGGTTGTTTCCGGTGCGCGTGGTAATATCGGCCAAGTTAAAACGGCCGTAGGACTACTTGGCGTTACAACTGATGCAACCGGTCGCGCCATCGAATTGCCGATTCGCTCTAACTATAAATATGGCTTGACTCCTCTTGAGTACTTTACGGCTACCAGAGGCGCACGAAAGGGAATGATTGACACTGCCCTTAAGACGGCCGACTCAGGCTATCTGACTCGCCGTCTAGTTGATGTTAGTCAGGATGTGTTTACGCTTGAGGAAGAAGCGCCTGATCCTGGTTTTGCGCAGTTCCGCCAAGATGCTGATGAAATAGGTGTTAGCTATGCCTCACGCCTAAGCGGCCGCTTTGCAGCTGAACATATAAGTGACCTAGTTAAAAAAGGCAAACTCATCACTCCCGAAGTTGCTGCTAAAATTGAAGCCAATAAGCAACTTGATGGTGTACGTATTATGAGTGTTCTGAGCACCACTAGCTTACGGGGAATTACTCGCAAGTCTTATGGTATTGATCCGGCAACCGGCGAGCTGGTTGCTGAACATCACCCAGTGGGCGTTATTGCCGCCCAGAGTATTGGCGAGCCCGGCACGCAGTTAACACTAAAGACTTTTCACTCTGGCGGTGTAGCCGGAGAAGATATCACAACTGGTTTACCACGCGTTGAGGAACTGTTTGAGGTTCGGATGCCTAAAGGTCAAGCTTTTCTAGCGGATATTGCCGGAACAGTAAAAGTTAGTGAGGATGGCGACCATTATCTTGTGCAGTTAGCTGCCGACGAGGCCGAGAAAGTTACGCTCAAGTTGGCCGGGCGCACACCCCAAATTAAAACTGGCAATGAGGTTGCCATCGGTGATGTCATTGCCGCCAATGAGGACGGCAGTGAGCCACTGACGGCGACCATATCGGGCAAGATTAAGGTGAACAAAGACCATATAGCAATCTCACCAACCAAACAAAGCGTATTGAAGTACGAGATACCTGGCTATAAACAATTGTATGTTAAAAATGGTCAAAACGTCGTAGCTGGACAGCGTTTAACGAACGGTTCGATTAATCTTCATGACCTGATGCGCTTGCAAGGCGTGGAGGCAACCCAGCGCTATATCATGAATGAAATCCTAAAGATTTTTGCGAGCCAGGGACAGAACATTGCCGATAAGCACTTAGAAATTATTGTCCGACAGATGTTCAGTCGCGTTCAAATTGAGGAAGCCGGTGATAGTGAATTCGTCGTGGGAGATATCGCCAGTAAGCAGGCTGTCATTGAGGACAATGAACGTCTCAAGCGTGAGAAAAAGCAGCCGACTAAGTTCAATCAATTACTGCTTGGCATTACCAAAGCTAGCCTAAGCACTGATTCCTTCTTGAGTGCTGCCAGTTTTCAGGACACCACCCGAGTACTCATCAGTGCTGCTACTAGCGGTAAGGTTGATAAACTATTTGGTCTAAAAGAAAATGTCATCCTGGGTCGCCGCATTCCGGTTGGAACCGGTTATGGCGCACAAGACGAAGATGAAGAGAGTGTTGAAACAGATGAACAAAGCTGATAGAATGACCGCTTTACAGGATGAAGAGATAGTATGCCAACCGTAAGTCAATTAGTGCGTAAGCCCAGGCGAAAGGTGACACATAAAAGTAAGTCGCCAGCTTTGATGCGCATTACTAATAACCTGAAGACACGTAACTACGAGAAGCCGGCACCATTTAAGCGCGGTGTTTGCATCAAAGTAACTACCAAGACACCAAAAAAGCCAAACTCGGCACTACGGAAAGTCGCCCGTGTTCGTTTAACCAACGGCCATGAAGTTTGGGCTTACATTGGCGGTGAAGGCCATAATTTACAAGAACATGCTGTTGTGCTGGTACGCGGTGGCCGGGTACCTGATTTACCCGGTGTGCGCTATCACATTGTTCGTGGATCGCTAGATTTGCAAGGTGTGCAAGACCGCAAACGTGGCCGCAGTTTGTACGGCACAAAGAAGGGCAAATAATGCCGCGTAAAGTTACTAAGTCACTCGTGCGTGAGATAGAACCAGATCGTATATATAACAGTGTACAAGTACAACGGCTTATTAACCGTGTTATGTTGGATGGCAAGAAGCAACTAGCTGAACGGCTGGTTTACAATGGCATGCAAAAAGCGGCCAATAAACTGAAAGTGGATAATCCTTTAGAGGTATTTGAGCAAGCTTTTAAGAATATCCAACCTCATTTAGAAACGCGCTCTCGCCGCGTCGGTGGTGCTAATTATCAGATTCCTTTTGAGGTAAAAGGCCAACGACAAAATCACCTGACAACTATGTGGTTCGTGGAAGCTGCCCGCTCGCGTAAAGGAATGAGTATGGAAGATCGTATTGCCGCAGAGCTAGTGGAGGCTTTTAATAGCCAAGGTTCAGCCGTAAAGAAAAAAGAAGACACTCATAAGATGGCCGAGGCAAATCGCGCCTTCGCCCACTTCGCAAGGTATTAAAGTGGATATTCGCGGCATAGCAACAGACTTGCTTATACGAACAGCCAGCAGGCAAGATGCCTTGGCGAACAGATTATGTCCGTTGGTTAGTGGTTTAACGTCAGAACATGTGGCTCCTTCTGAAGCAATACGCGACTTAATTTTGTTTCCACTGGCCCTCCCGCTTGCATTAGGCAGTTCTGCCTGTACTGAAGTAGCAAGCTACCTTTCTGGTGCGAACACTCCACCTCCTGCCCAAGAAATGATCGATAAACCCGACTTAAGCAATGGGATTTAGGAATAATGGCTGAAAAGAAATATCCACTAGAGAAGTTCCGCAACATTGGCATTATTGCTCATATCGATGCCGGTAAGACGACGACGACTGAAGGCATCCTTTATCGCACAGGCCTAAAACACAAGATTGGGGCAGTTCACGAAGGGGAAACTACTACTGACTGGATGGCGCAAGAGCGAGAACGTGGAATTACTATCACCAGCGCTGCAGTTACTTGTTTTTGGAAAGACCATAAAATCAACATTATTGACACCCCCGGCCACATTGATTTTACGGTAGAAGTTGAACGAAGCTTGCGAGTGCTTGATGGTGCGGTGGTGGTTTTTGACGGTAAAATGGGTGTTGAAAGTCAGTCTGAGACCGTCTGGCGACAAGCTGACAAATATGGCGTGCCTCGCATTTGCTTTATAAACAAGATTAACCAAACGGGCGGTGATTTTTATAAATCACTGGAATCAATTCATGCTCGACTTAATAAGCGAGCTTTTCCGATTCACCTACCGATTGGCTTTGAACAAAGTATAAATGGCGTTGTTGATCTAATAACGCTGAAAGCCTACACCTATAAAACCTATACCGATCACGAATTGGTTGAGGCTGAAATTCCAGCTGATATGGCTGATGAAGTCAAAAGATATCGCAGCTTGCTGATCGAGAACGCTGTCGCTGAAGACGAAAAAATGCTTGAAAAGTATTTTGAAGTTGGTGAAGAAGGATTAAATGAAGAAGATATCCGTACGGCTATTCGCAGTGCTGTACTGACTGGTAAATTCTTTGCTGTTAGCGGTGGCGACGGACGGGGTGTCATCGTAGAGAAGCTTCTTGACGCTGTTAATGACTTCCTGCCTAGCCCACTGGAAAGGGGGTCGGTATGGGGCACTAACCCCAAGACTGGCGACGAAATTGAACGCAGCCCGGCCGAGTCTGAACCTTTTGCAGGGCTAGCATTTAAGATCGCAACTGACCCATTTGTTGGTAAACTGGCTTTCTTCAGAGTCTACTCAGGTAAAGTTAAGGCCGGTTCGTATATTCTCAATAGCTCAACAGGTGAAAAAGAGCGTGTCGGGCGTATCGTGCGTATGCAAGCCGATAAGCGTGAAGATGTTGACGAAGTAGCTGCCGGGGATATTGCAGCTATCGTCGGCCTTAAGGGTACAACTACTGGCAACACGCTGACTGACCCGAATAATCCAGTTGTGCTGGAGAGTATTACCTTCCCCGAGCCGCCCGTCAGCATCGCGATTGAACCTAAAACAAAAAGTGACCAGGAAAAAATGTCTTTGGCGCTGCAGCGCTTGGCCGAAGAAGATCCAACCTTTCGTATAAAAGTTGACGATGAAACCGGTCAAACGATTATCTCAGGTATGGGCGAACTTCACCTCGAGATTATCGTGGATCGTATGAAGCGCGAGTTTACAGTTGAAGCAAATGTCGGACAACCGCAAGTCGCTTACCGGGAAACCATCCGTAAAGATGGCGTTGAAGCCGAGGGTAAATATATTCGTCAGACAGGTGGACGCGGGCAATATGGTCATGTTTGGCTTCGATTGAGCCAGAACGAGGCTGGCAAAGGCTTTGAATTCATTAACTCCATAAAGGGTGGCGTCATTCCAAGCGAATATATTCCAGCTGCTCGTAAAGGCATAGAAGAAGCCTTGAATAATGGCGTTATCGCTGGTTATCCGGTGGTTGATGTCAAGGCCGAGCTTTATGACGGTAGTTATCATGATGTGGATAGTTCAGAAATGGCTTTCAGTATTGCTGGTTCTATGGCAATTCAGGAGGGAGTCAAGAAGGCTAACCCCGTTCTGCTTGAGCCGATTATGAAGGTTGTTGTAATAACTCCCGAGAACTTTATGGGTGATGTAATTGGTGATCTTAACTCGAATCGCGGGCGCATCGAATCGATGGAGGATTTACAGGCCGGCATTAAAGAAATTACCGCTTTTGTACCTTTAGGTGAAATGTTTGGCTATACCACTAACTTGCGTAGTATGACTCAAGGACGGGCCAGTTCCAGTATGGAGCTTGATCATTATGCTGATGTGCCTAATAATGTGGCTGAAGCCATTATCGCGAAGAACGCTAAGTAGAAGAAGTATATGCCGTTAGAAAAAGAAACCAACAGCCCTGGAATCTGTCCGCAACGCGTGGCTCAATTTAAATTAGCCATGCTTTCCGATGCTTTTTTTGATTTTGATCAGGTTGCGTGTCCGTTAGACTGTCCAGGCGCACGCACTGAACGCATAACAGTTGGTCGATTTGCCGTACCATTCTCATCTGTCCAGGTGTGTCCACAACCAACTGCGGGTAGCGTTGTTCAAAGTATTCCATAGAACTTTACAAACCTCTTAAGATAAGGTAATATCTTTTGGTAACTCGTGTGGGTGTATTAGCTCATGCGAAAATATCATTCAACATAACAGGAGATAGATGAATGGCAGACTTTGATAGAAGCAAGCCACACGTCAACGTTGGTACTATGGGCCATGTTGATCATGGTAAGACTACCTTAACCGCCGCTATTACAGCGGTACTCGCTAAGAAACTACCGAGCGACATTAATAAGCCGGTTAAATATGACGAAATTGATAACGCGCCAGAAGAAAAAGCGCGTGGTATTACGATTGCTACTTCTCATCAAGAATATGAGAGCGAAAAGCGCCATTATGCCCACGTTGATATGCCAGGCCACGCTGACTATGTTAAGAACATGATTACCGGTGCGGCCCAGGTTGACGGCGCCATTTTGGTTGTTTCCGCTGCTGACGGCCCTATGCCACAGACTCGTGAGCACGTTTTGCTGGCCAAGCAAGTTGGTGTACCTAGCGTACTAGTCTTCATGAATAAAATGGACTTAGCCGATCCTGAACTAGTTGAACTAGTTGAAATGGATATTCGTGAGCTACTTAAAAAGTACGACTTCGACGAAAATGCACCCATCATCAAAGGCTCAGCTACTAAAGCTTTGGAAGGCGACGCTACCAATGAAGACGCTATCATGGAGCTTATTAAGGCTATGGATGATTACATTCCTGAGCCAAAGCGCGATCTAGACAAGCCATTTTTGATGCCAATTGAAGATGTCTTCTCGATTAAGGGACGCGGTACTGTCGCAACCGGACGTGTTGAGACCGGAGTCGTTAAAGTCAACGAAGAGATTGAAATTGTTGGCATTCGTCCGACCAAGAAAAGTGTTGTGACAGGTGTTGAAATGTTCAAGAAGAACCTTGACCAAGGTCAAGCCGGCGACAACGTTGGTATACTGCTTCGCGGCATTGAGCGTGAAGACATTGAGCGCGGACAAGTGCTAGCTAAGCCGGGCACTATTACACCTCATACCGAATTTGATGCTGAAGTTTACATCTTGAATAAAGATGAAGGCGGGCGCCACACACCTTTCTTTAAAGGCTATAAGCCGCAATTTTACTTCCGTACTACAGATGTAACCGGTGAGGTTGAATTGCCAGCCGATAAAGAAATGGTTATGCCGGGCGACACCGTAACATTTAAGGTTAAATTACTTGCGCCAATTGCAATGGAGCAAGGTCTTCGCTTCGCTATCCGCGAAGGCGGCCGAACCGTTGGTGCCGGTGTTGTTACCAAGATCAATAAATAAGATTTCCGCTAGTCAGCGGACGAGAAGCCGAGGAAAGAGCCCAAAAATAGGGCTCTTTTCATTCACGTCACTTTATTCTTTACATTTTGAGGTTTCAGGCTATAATTACATCATTAAATAATAGTGATGACTAAAAGTCACTTACTTCTTCTACATAAGAATTAAGGGATGTTACATCACAAGGAGTTCTATATGAAAGTGTATCGCGTTGAGGATTCAATGGGTGGCGAAATTGTGCGCCGCTATATCGCGACTGATAGTCCTGAAGGAACTCAAAGAGCCTTGGACGCAGGAAGTTACTGGGAAGGCACTGTTCCGGTGGACTTGGTTGAATCTGATGGTGCCGTTTCTGAATTTAGCACGGTTGCAGAAGTACTCGGTGGACTTTCCGGTGTACAAACTGTCGATATGAACAAAGGCATAGGCACAACCGATGGCAGAGGCTAAGAAAAAACCAGCTCCAAAAGCCGAAGCCAGTACCAAGCAACGGATTCGTATCCGTTTAAAAGCTTATGATCATAAAGTAATTGATCAGTCGGCGAAGCAGATTGTTGATACCGCTATTCGAACTGGTGCAACCATTGCCGGACCTATTCCGCTACCAACCAAGCGCACCGTTTACACGGTTATTAAAAGCCCGCACGTTTATAAAAAAGGACGAGAGCAATTTGAAATGCGTGTTCATAAACGCCTAATTGATGTTCTAGAACCAACTCCTAAGACAATCGATAGTCTTATGAACCTATCCTTGCCAGCTGGTTGCGACGCCGAAATAAAGATGTAGGCTGTTAAGCCTGAGCATCTGAACCACTTTTAGCTAGTAATTTACGCCAGACTGGAGCGTTTCTACCATCACCGTAGTATCCGTGAGCTATGTATACCGGCTCTCCAATAGTATGTTGCCAAAATTCCCAGCCGCCACTTTTTTCATAACGGGGGCCACTGTTTAATACTATTTCCTCATAGCCCCTTTCTATTGCCATGTCTTCTATTCGGGCCAATAAAGCGCGCCCTACGCCGTGACCTTGTTCGTTCGGGTGCACAAAGGCGTTGATTACTTCAACGGGTTTTTTAGTTAATGCATAAAGACGCATTCGCCTATCAAGAGGCTTTAATCCCATCAAACCAACGACCTGGCCATCTGAATTCTCAGCAACAGCATATTGACGGCTTATAAGGGCTTGTGTAGAAAACTCAACGGCATTAACAATTTCATGAATATCATCATAATCCGGTTCGCCTGTCTCCAGGTCACGTGCAAGCAGTTCAAGAGTAGGCATAAAAGCCAATCCATCACCTTCGCGAGGGCTGCGAATAAGGTGTGAACCAACTACTTCTGTAGGGTTAATCAATAGATCCTCAGGCTTACAAAGTAACGATAGTTCAGACATGAGCATATAGTAACATAATTATTAACAGCGGTCAACTCATACTTTAAGATCTTTGTTTTATAGAATAACTCTAAGGGAGGCATTATATGCTAGTGCTACAATACGCTTATGGCTAAGCCAAACCAAACAGATGGTGCTTATCTAATGAAATTAGTTTTATATCTAATGCTTGGCTCGGTTTGGCTTAAAATTAACCGTGGACAAAATTTGCAGATACCTGTGCCGATAGGCCTTATCACAGGGTTAATCTTTGCATCTCATGAGCATTTTCAAATTGACCGTAAAATTGAGTATGCAGTATTGCTCATAGCCGCCTTAATTGGCTTTTGGTTGTCATTCGGACTGTACTTAAATATTTAATGTAGAATCCACAACGGCTTGACAGAGGTAGAAGTTTACTGCTAATCTATTACGGTATTTAAAAGTTCTGTGGTACTTGGCTGGTTCGCAAGTCCGCCCCTAACAGAGGTAGATACTACGAATAGCCAAGCATTTTATTGTTACGCTTAAGTCAACAAAGCCCAGGAGTAAGGATCCAAAGCATAATGAAAGCCCTGCTAGCCCGTAAAATTGGTATGACCAGCGCCATTAATGATAATGGCAGCGTTGAGGCTATTACTTTGCTTACGGCTACTCCAAATGTCGTTACTCAACTTAAATCAGTCGAAAATGACGGCTATAGTGCCGTACAGATAGGCAGTGAAAAAGCTAAGAAGGTTAGTAAAAGCCTTGAAGGGCACTTTAAACTAGCCAAAATACTAGTAAAGAATGTACGCGAGATTCGAGTTGAAGAGCTACCAGAAGAAATGAACGTCGGCGATCAAATGAAAGCCGATGTTTTTACTGTTGGCGATAAAGTCCATGCTGTAGGTGTGAGCAAGGGCAAAGGCTTTGCAGGTACCATTAAGCGACATAACTTCCACCGCGGACGCAAAACGCATGGTGGCCGCTCGTACAGACGTCCCGGCTCAATAGGTTCTATGTATCCGCAGAAAATCTTCAAGGGCAAGAAAATGGCCGGTCGCATGGGACACGAACAAGTGACCGTGCGCAATCTTACTATCACGCTAGTTGATGCAGATAAGAATGTTATCGGGGTGAGCGGAGCAATCCCCGGGCCGCGTAAGGGTTTGGTGTTAATCAAGGGAGCCAACTAATGGCAATTATGACCTATACCAAGACTGGCAATAAGGCCAGTACCAACGCCAAATTAAACAAGACCGTTTTTGGCGTGAAAGCTAAAAATCACCAGCTCTTAAAGCAGGTTTATGACGCCTACCTTGCCAACGGCCGTGCTGCCAGTGCTAAAGTAAAAAACCGCAGTGAAGTACGCGGCGGCGGCCGTAAACCATGGCGCCAAAAAGGAACTGGAAGAGCGCGCGCCGGTTCTATTAGAAGCCCTCTGTGGGCTGGCGGCGGCGTTACTTTTGGACCGACAGGCGAACAGAATTACACCCAGAAAGTTCCGACCAGCGTAAAGCGACAAGCCTTGCGGCAAGCACTTAGCATGGCTGCTGACGAAGGACGCCTGAGTATAATTGAAACTTTTGCCACAATGGAAGGAAAAACTAAAGACATGGCAAAATTGTTAGAAAAACTTGAAGTTAAGGGAAGGGTTCTGTGCGTAGTTAGCCAAAAGGACGTAACCAAAGAACGAGCAACGCAAAATATACCTAATTTGAACCTAGTGAGCGCTAACTATTTAAACGTATATGATCTTATGAATGCCGACAGTATCATTATGAGCCAAAAGGCACTCGATATTGTTCATGACTGGCTCGGAGGCGAAAAATAATGAGCAAAACTATGATTCTTCGCCCTCGCATCAGTGAAAAGGCTTACGGACTCAGCCAACAAGCTAATACCTACGTTTTTAGTGTGCCAAAGAGTGCTAATCGTTTAGGCGTTGCCTTGGCAGTAAGCATGCAATACGGTGTTGCTGTTGAAGATGTACGTTTAGCCACAGTCAAAGGCAAGGTAAAGCAATCTTACCATAAGCGACGCCGTCCAGTATCGGGCAAGCGTAGTGATACCAAACGGGCTTATGTACAGCTTAAGAAGGGTGACAAATTACCGATTTTTGCCCAAGAAGAAGAGAAGCAGGCTGAGGTTGATAAAAAGGCTGCTAAAGAGGCCAAAAAGGAGAAGAAGTAAATGGCTATAAAGACAATGAAGCCAACCACTCCTGGCCAACGCGGCATGACTACGCGTGACTTTGATTCAATAACGGCCAAAAAACCGGTCCGCTCCTTGATATCAATTAAAAAACAGAATAGCGGCCGGAACAATAAGGGCCGTATTACAGTTCGACATCGCGGCGGCGGAGCACGTAAGTTTTATCGTTTGGTTAATTTCCAGCTTGCTGCAGGCACCGTAGCTAAGGTTGAGGCAATTGAATACGACCCGAATCGTAGTGCCCGAATTGCTCGAATAAAGGCAGATGATGGCACATATCACTACATTTTGGCAACACAAGGTCTAAAAGTTGGTAAAAAAGTAACAAGCGGTGAAGAAGTTGCTATTGAAACCGGTAACCGCTTGCCGCTTAAGAACATTCCACTAGGCAGTACTATTCATGCGATAGAGCTGCAACCGGGCAAAGGAGCTCAATTAGTTCGGAGCGCTGGCAACAGTGCACAACTAGTAGCTAAAGAAGGTAAATATGCTCAAGTGAAGTTGCCAAGCGGCGAGGTGAGAATGATTAATATTGAGTGTACGGCGAGTTTAGGGGCCATCGGCAATGAACAGCACCAAAATGTCAAAGTCGGTAAGGCCGGTCGGACACGCCGTAAAGGTATCCGCCCGACAGTTCGCGGCGTAGTTATGAATGCAGCCGATCACCCGCACGGTGGCGGCGATGGTGGACGCCATGGCATGGGCAAAGACCCTCGCACACCATGGGGACAGAAGACCTTGGGTTATAAGACAAGACGCCGCAAAAGCACAACCAAATTTATTGTAAGATCGCGACACGCAGGAAAGAGGAGATAACTATGACTATTATTGATAGTGAAACAAGCTTAGCTAGAGTAACCACAGCTTTAATGGCAGAAATGGATCCCTCAGCGGCGCTTGCCTTCGCTCACGGCGCAAATGCAGTACAAGCTGTATTTGTGGAGTCCGGCGATGGCTCGGATACACTGCCTGATCTAGTTACTAAAGCAATTGAAAGAAAAACTGGAAATCCTGTTACGGATGCGTTTCAACATACTGACGAATTCGCACTAGGTGCAATGCTTTCTGCGTATGCAATAAAGACGATGAAGAACGAACCGACACAATCGTCGGAGGTTTCCGATGTCTAGATCATTGAAAAAAGGACCGTTTGTGGACCCTAAACTAGCCAAGAAGGTAGCTGCTTTAGGCAGTGAAGACCGTACCATTGTGAAGACATGGGCGCGCGCTTCAACGATTTCACCGGAATTTGTTGGCCGTACCATTGCTGTACATAATGGGAAAGTCCATGTGCCGGTGTTTGTTACTGAAAATATGGTTGGCCATAAGCTGGGTGAATTTGCACCGACGCGTAAGTTTCGAAGCCACGGCGGTAAATTAGCAAAGGCACAGGAGTAAAGTATGGCCGTTAAAGCAATCGCTAAAGGAGTACGCATGAGCCCCCGTAAGGTTGGCGTGGTGGCGGCTTTAGTGCGTGGCAGAAGTGTTAGCGATGCCCTAACTATTTTAGAGCACACACCGCGTAGATCCGCGTTGCCAGTTAAAAAAACGCTTCTAAGTGCTCAGGCCAATGCCGATCATAACCATAAATTAAAGCCGGATACACTGCAGATTATTTCCATTACTGTTACCCCCGGTATTCGCTATAAGCGTTATCGTCCAATTGCACGCGGCAGTGCCCACCCCTTTCAGCGCCGCACCAGCCACATCCAAGTTGTAGTAGATGGCGAAAAGAGAGAGGTCAAGAAACCAACCGCTAAGGCCTCCAGCAAGGAGAAGAAGTAATGGGACAAAAAGTTAATCCAATCAGCATGCGCCTGCAAGTTAATAAAGACTGGCGTTCTAAGTGGTTCGCAAATAAAAAGGATTACGCCAAGTTTTTAACCCAGGATCTAGCGGTTCGCCGACTAATTGACAAGAAGCTCGGCTCGAGAGCCGCAATCAATAAGGTTGATATTGAGCGCTCACCTAACCTAATAACGGTTACCATCAGCACTGCTAAGGCCGGAGTTGTTATTGGCCGTGGTGGAACAGGCGCGCAGGAACTGAAAAGCGAAATAGAGAAGATTATGACAGTACCGGCTAGAGTCAATATAGAAGAGCTAAAGAAGCCGGAACTATACGCCAAGCTTGTAGCCGAGAATATAGCTCATCAGATGGAGCGGCGCATGTCCTTCCGCCGCGCTATAAAGGCAGGCGCCGGAGCTACTATGCGCGCTGGGGCTAAAGGTATTCGCATTGAAGTAGCTGGACGCTTACAAGGCTCTGAAATGTCGCGTCGTGAAAAGGAAATTCAAGGCAGTGTGCCATTGCACACAATTCGGGCTGACGTTGATTATGCATGCGTTAGAGCTCACTATCCAGGCGCCGGTATTATCGGTGTTAAAGTCTGGATTTATAAAGGCGAGGTTGCCTAAGAATGTTGATGCCAAAGCGAACCAAACATCGCAAAGTTTTCAAAGGCCGCGTTCGAGGTGTAGCTACGGCTGGTAATTACATTGCTTTTGGCGATTTTGCCCTGCAGGCACAAGGCACGGACCGTATTACGGCTCGCCAAATTGAGTCTGCTCGTCAAGCCATGACAAGGTACGTCAAACGCGGCGGAAAGATTTGGATAAGAATATTTCCTCATACCCCCGTGTCAAAAAAGCCGCAAGACGTAAAGATGGGCAGTGGTAAGGGCAATCCGGAGTTCTTTGTGGCAAAAGTAAAGCCGGGCACCATTTTATTTGAGATGCAAGGTATAGCTGAGGAAACTGCTCGCGAAGCGATGCGCTTAGCCAGCCATAAGCTGCCCGTTAAGACGAAATTTCTAGTGAAGGATGAGGCTTGAGGTATGAAAATCGCTGAAATCCGCAAATTTTCAACAGGGCAGTTGACTTCCGAAAGTACCAAACTGCGTGAAGAAATTGCTGAACTCCGGCGGCGTCTAGGTGGGGGTGAAGTCCAAAATGTCCGTTTGCTTAGAATGAAGCGTAAAGATCTAGCTCGAATGCTTACAGTTCTGGGCGAACAACTTCAGAAGGAGAATATGTAATGGCACGAAAACTGATTGGTATAGTTACATCCGATAAAGCTGATAAAACCATTGTCGTAACAGTGGTGGCTCCTAAAACCCACCCTCTCTATAAAAAGAAATACACCACAACAAAGAAGTTCATTGCGCATGATGAAAAGAACGAGGCTGCTCTGGGAGACAAGGTAGAAATTACAGAGACAAGGCCAATTAGTAAGCGCAAACACTTTACGTTAAAACGAGTAGTTGAACGTCCAGTTATTCCGGTCGATGAAGCTCCAGAAACACTTCAAGGAGAGATATCATGATTCAGCAAGAATCGCGCTTAAAAGTGGCTGATAATAGCGGTGCACGGGAAATCTTATGTATACGGGTGCTCGGTGGCACACGACGCCGTTATGCTGGTGTGGGCGACGTTATTGTTGCTACCGTTAAAGACGCAAATCCGGCTGGCGCAGTGAAGAAAAAGTCAGTTGTGCGGGCGGTAGTAGTGCGAACACGTAATACGATTGCCCGAAAGGACGGTTCAACCATACGCTTTGATGACAATGCTGCTGTACTTATTGATACCGATAAACAACCGCGAGCAACTAGAATATTCGGCCCTGTCCCCCGTGAATTGCGCGATAAGGGCTTCGCTAAGATAATCAGCCTTGCACCGGAGGTTCTATAATGGATAATCCTGTATACAAGATTCGGCTCAAAAAAGGTGATACTGTCATAGTCCGCGCCGGTAAATATAAAGGGCAGAGTGGAAAAATATTGGCTACTCATCCCCATGACAATAAAGTCACCGTTGAGGGCATTAATAAAGTAAAGAAGCATCTTAAACCAAACCGTGAACACCCTCAAGGCGGCATAATCGAACTTACTAAGCCTATTTGGGTATCAAAGGTCGGCATTGTGGAGCCAACCAAAAAGCACCCGAGTCGCATTGGCTACAAGGTCACAAAAGATGGTAAAAAAACCAGGATTTTCAAGTCTACAGGTCGGGAGATAAAGTCATGATTGCTTTTTTTAGGGAAAAGAGAGCCAGAGCTTTGGATTCATTCCAAACGCTGCGCGTTGAGAAAAACCGCAGGTTTGTCTCAAAAGGCGAAGCCGTTGAAAAGGAGGTCAAATAATGACTGCCTCAACTAATCAGATGGCCCGCTTGAAACAACAGTACAATACTTCGATCGTTAAGGAACTGGAAAAAGAATTAAAACTTAATAACCGACATCAGGTACCAAAACTGGAAAAGATCATACTGAATGTAGGGCTTGGTAGAGCCAAGGATGACAAGAAAGCGATGGAAGCAGCAACTAATACACTCCGAAAAGTGACAGGCCAACAGCCTATCGAGACATTTGCCAAGAAGTCAATCGCTAGCTTTAAGTTGCGTGAAGGTAATAAAATTGGCCTCAAAGTGACGCTCAGAGATGCGCGAATGTATGAGTTCATGGACAGACTTATAAATGTCGTGCTGCCTCGTCTACGCGATTTTCATGGGGTTAGAAGCTCTTCATTTGATAAACAGGGTAATTTTGCGATAGGTTTCAATGAACAATCGATCTTTCCGGAATTAACATTTGAAGACACGACGACCCCTCATGGTGTACAAGTGATTTTCGTAGTAGATACTAATAAACCTGAGTATGCCAGAGTCTTACTAGAGAAGTTCGGTATGCCGTTTGAAAAGGAGAACAACTAATGGCTAAAAAATCAATCGTTAATCGTGATGCCAAGCGGCGAAAAATGCATGATAAATACGCCGCCAAACGCGCTGAATTGAAGCGACTCGGCGACCAAGAAGGCCTGCATGGCTTACCTCGTAATTCTTCCCCCACGCGTCTTAAGAACCGCGACACCGAAACAGGCCGGCCGCGCGGCTATATGCGCCAGTTCGGTTTAAGCCGGATTTCTTTCCGTGAGCGAGCAAGTAAGGGAGAAATCCCAGGCGTCACTAAGTCGAGCTGGTAAGGAGTATATATGGTATCCACCGACCCAATTGCAGATATGTTAACTCGAATACGCAACGCTGTAGCAGTGCGCAAACACGAAGTACGTGTGCCGCACTCTAATGTGAAGGAAGCAATTGCTAGGCTTCTAAGCGAACGCAAATTTCTTGAAGCGGTTAACGTTACTGACGAAGATGGCCGCAAACAGCTGATTTTAACTATCAATCAACCTGATAGTAACGCACGAATTACTGAAATTGTTAGACTGAGCAAACCCGGCCGGAGGCACTATGCCGGTGTAACTGAGATCCCTGTTATTAAACGTGGCCGCGGTATTGTGGTCATATCAACCCCTAAAGGTGTTATGACAGGCGATGATGCAAAAACTAAAAAGCTCGGCGGCGAGCTTATATGTAAGGTGTACTAGTTATGAGTCGCGTTGGCAAACTACCAGTCAAAATACCTAGTGGTGTTAGCGTGGCTATTGACAATGAACAGGTGGTAGTCAATGGGGCGAAGGGTTCGTTACAACAACCAATGCTAGCCGGAATTGCAGTTATACAAGAAGATGGAGTAGTAACAGTAAGCCGAAGTAATGACGAACCTAAAAATCGTGCTAGACATGGCCTTATGCGGTCACTTATCCAGAATATGGTCACCGGAGTTAGTGAAGGCTTCTCTAAGCAGCTGGAGCTGCATGGCGTCGGCTATCGCGTTGCTCTATCAGGTCAGGATTTGAAGTTTAACATAGGTAAATCGCACGAAGTTGCGTACACTATCCCAGCCGATATTAGTGGCAGCGTGGAGCAAAATACTATAACCATCAGTGGTATTAATAAGCAGTTGGTTGGTCAGGTAGCAGCTGATATACGAGCCCTAAAGAAGCCCGAGCCATATAAGGGCAAAGGCATCCGCTATAGCGGCGAACGCATTATCCGTAAAAGCGGTAAAAGCGGTAAGGAAAAGTAATGAATCGTTTAAAGCATACTCTGAATAATAGGAAGCTTCGTAAAAATCGAGTACGAACAACTGTTTCAGGCACTACTCAACGTCCTAGACTGGCTGTTTTTATAAGTAACCGCCATATTAGCGCGCAGCTGATTGATGATACTAAACATCTAACGCTGGCTGCCGCAACGACTGCTGGCAAAAACAGCGTAGACGGAACTATGGTTGAAAGAGCCAGCTGGGTCGGCAGTGAGATTGCCCAGAAGGCAAAAAAAGCTAAGGTAAAACAGGTTGTGTTTGATAGAAGCGGACGCCTCTATCATGGTCGCGTTAAAGCGTTGGCTGATGCTGCCCGTGAACAAGGATTGGAGTTTTAGATGGCAGATAACAGGTTACAACGCCGTATGGACGGGGAAGAAAAACAGTTTGATGAACGAGTGGTACATGTCGACCGCGTTGCCAGAGTAGTAAGGGGCGGTCGTCGTTTCAGGTTCAGGGCATTAGTAGTGATAGGTGATCATAAGGGTAAAGTTGGCGTAGGCAGTGCTAAAGGTGCTGATGTTACCGCAGCGGTTACCAAGGCTGTCGATGTGGCTAAGAAACAGCTTATTATTGTACCGATCTACAAAGAAACTTTACCGCATGAACAGGAAGCTAAAGTGGGCGGCGCACGAATTTTACTTAAGCCAGCAGCACCCGGTACCGGGTTGATCGCTGGTGGTGTTGTTCGCACGGTTCTGGAAGTGTCGGGCGTGAGCAACGCTCTCAGCAAATCACTAGGGTCAACTAATAAGACGAATACAGCCTATGCCACGATTGCGGCTATACAGGGAATGGTGCCAGCTAAAGATTGGGTGACTGCAGCTGACCGGAAAACACGTTCCGTAGAGGCGAAGAAAACATGAAGTACCATGAATTAGGCATTGCCACTACGCGTCCAGCCCGCCGTGTCGGGCGTGGTATTGCTGCAGGCCAGGGAAAGACTGCCGGCCGCGGCACTAAAGGACAGAAGTCGCGAACTGGATCTAGCAAACGGGCTGGTTTTGAGGGCGGCCAAAATCCGCTCTTGCAGCGCTTGCCTAAGCTACGTGGCTTTACAAGCCATCGTAATCATGCAGAAGTCATTTACCTGGAGCAGCTTGAAAAGCTGACTGCTAATATTACAAATCAAACCTTAGCTGAAGCTGGTCTTATATCGTCGCCGTACGCCACAGTAAAGCTATTAAAGCGGGGGGTAATAACTAAAAAACTAGTTGTTAAACTACAATCTGCCAGCAAGTCGGCCATCCATGCAATTGAAAAAGCCGGCGGCAATTTTACGCACACACCACGTCAGGGACGGCCAAAGACCAGCAAAAAATCGAACCTCACGGAAGGTTCTTAATTCTTCGTTTTTATATAGTCGTATGTTTAAATAAACCGGTAATAATGAGGGCTTAACACTTTATGAGTTGGAAGACTGTTTGGCAATCGCTGAAAAATGCTGATATGCGAAAGCGCATTTTTGCAGTTTTAGGCATGCTTTTAGTCTTCCGTATACTGGCGCACATCCCTATACCATTGAGTAATCCCGAGACGCTAAAACAAGTCTTGGAAAACCTATTTACCTCTGCTCAAACACCACAACTGTTGAAGTTTATAGATATACTTTCGGGCGGTGCCTTGGCAAACTTCTCGATCATGCTGGTGGGGCTGGGTCCATATATAAATGCATCGATTATTATGCAGTTGCTTACCAAAGCAATTCCAAAACTAGAAGCACTGAACAATGAAGGCGAATACGGCCGCAAGAAGATAAACCAATATACACGTATCATAACGTTTCCATTAGCAATTATTCAGTCCGTTGGTGCTCTATATCTTGTTCGCCAAACCGCCTCAAGTATTGGCGGACTCGGCGATATTACTGCGCATACTTCACCGATTCAGTGGGTCTTGATGGTGGCCTCCATGACGGGAGCCTCAATGATTTTAATGTGGCTGGGTGAATTAATTACCGAACAGGGTGTTGGCAACGGAATCTCTCTTATTATTACTGTTGGCATCGTGAGCCGCTTACCGCAAACACTCGTAGGTATTGTCAACTCAATTGCCTCAAAAAGTTCTCCGCTTATCATTTTTGGCCGTCATTTGCCAATTAATAAATCCGCAACCATGTATGGACTGCTTATCTTTGCAATATCGGTTCTGGTAACATTTTTAGTGGTGAAGTTAAACGAGGCGTCACGACAAATCACGGTCAATTATGCCAAACGCATACAAGGTAACCGCACATACGGCGGAGTGACTACCATATTGCCGGTAAAGCTAATTACGGCCGGTGTGATACCGATTATCTTCGCGGTGGCCTTTTTAAGTGTGCCGAGTTTCGTTGGCCAGCTGATTTCAAGTAATAGCAGCCTTCATTTCCAACATATTGGTACACAACTGGTGAAATGGTTTCAAACACCTAGCCCTCAAACCTTTGCCCAAGGCGGCTTCACGCCGTACATCTACCCAATAACCTATTTTGGTCTTGTCTTTGTCTTTACTTTCTTCTATACCAGCATTACATTTAACGCTAAAGAGATTGCCGAGAATTTACAAAAACAAGGCGGTTTTATAGAGGGCGTGCGCTCAGGCAATGAAACCGAAAGATACTTAAGTAAAGTCGTGAATCGTCTGAATCTATTCGGCGCTATCAGCCTAGGCTTATTAGCGCTTATGCCAATTATTGCTCAAATCTTCCTGAATACTAATATCGCCATCGGTGGCACCAGCGTACTTATTCTCGTGGCGGTGGCGCTTGAAACATTGCGGGCTATTGAGTCCCGCGCTTTAATGGTCACCTACGATCAATATAGTGAACCTGACTTCTTTTACGAAGCAGGTAGTGCTGCCGAAGCTGCTACCGGTGGCCGGCGTTTACGGTTTGGTGCTTTGCCCTTGCGACGTAAGAAAAAGGGCAATAAAAATACCTGAAATAAACAGCTTAAAAACACTTTACAAACGGGGGCGAAAACTGCTATACTTACGCCTTAGTTATATTTATGGCCGCGAGTAAAGAAGTAATCCAGCTTACTGGTACGATTATTGAAACGCTACCAGGAACACAGTTTCGGGTAGAGCTTGAAAACGGACACAGAATTATAGCTCATGTTGCCGGCAAGATGCGAAAGCATTATATCCGCATCGTTCCTGGTGACAGCGTGACGGTTGAACTGACACCTTACGATCTTACGAAGGGTCGAATAACCTACCGCAAATCATAATTAACGCAGTGTGTCATCGATAGTACTGTAGGAGGATGATCCGCATGAAAGTGCGTGCGAGTGTTAAGAAAATTAGTCCAGATGATAAGATAGTCCGCCGTAAAGGGCGGCTATATGTAATTAATAAATTTAAGCCGAAGCACAAGCAGAGACAAGGGTAAGTATGGCCAGAATTTCCGGTGTTACAATTCCTTCTGACAAGCAAGTTCAAGTCGCTCTTACCTATATTTATGGTATCGGGCCTCAGTCCAGCGCCAACATACTGAAAGTAGCTAAAGTCGAGCCGACCGTGCGCGTTAAAAATTTAACGGAAGCAGAGATAACCCGTCTTCAGGAGGCTATTAACGCTGATTTAGTCGTCGAAGGTGAATTGCAGCGCATTGTGACGGCTAACATTAAACGTCTGAAGGATATCAATAGCTACCGCGGGATAAGACATAAAGCTAACCTGCCCACACGCGGGCAACGCACTCGCACTAATGCGCGTACACGACGAGGCAAGAAGATAACGGTTGGCGGTACTGCTAAAAAAGTACCGGCTAAGACATAAGGAAGCAATCTGATGACAGATGATATAGCAACTCCCCCCGAGGAAACGACCAAGACGGCTAAGCCCACTTCTGTTAAAAAGAAAAAGGCGAAGCGAAATGTTTCAGTTGGTAGCGTTCATATCTTGTCGACATTTAATAATACAATTGTGAGCTTTACTGACTCTAACGGCGGTGTATTAACGACCTCTAGCGCCGGTGCCTGCGGATTTCGTGGGTCCAAAAAAGGAACTGCTTATGCCGCGCAAGTTGCCGCCGAGCGCGCCGGCCAGGCTGCCAAGCAAAATTATGGTCTGCATAAAATAGAGGTCTATGTAAAGGGCGTTGGATTGGGCCGAGAGGCTGCCATTCGTACTTTACAATCACTGGATTTCCAAGTTGATACCGTTAGAGATGTTACAGGGGTCCCGCATGGCGGTGTTCGCCCACGGAAGGCACGAAGGGTATAACACTTATGGCACGTGACACACAGTCGATTGTTAAAATGAGCCGCCGCGAAGGCTACGCGCTGCATCCTAAGGCACACAAAGCACTGGTTAAGCGTACAACACCGCCCGGGGGGCAAGCTAGTGGCTTTGGTAGGCGTTCGCGCGCTAGCCAATACTCACTGCAGCTGAGAGAGAAACAGAAAGTAAAGCGTCTTTATGGACTGCTTGAGCGGCAATTCTCTAAGCTTATGAAAGAGTCTAGCCGGAGCAAGGGTCAATCTGGGGCTGTTTTGCTTGAGTTTCTAGAGAGACGAGCTGATAACGTTATCTATCGGGCCGGTTTTGCTCCTTCTAGACGGGCCGCTCGACAACTAGTTACACATGGGCACTTTACGCTAAATGGCCGGCGAGTTGATATTCCTTCAATGCGTGTAAAAGTCGGCGACGTCTTTATGGCTCGCTTGGCAAGCCAAAAAAGCGAGTATTTTAAGAAGTTGGACGATACTAGCCCCGCAGTCCCTGATCAAATTCCAGCTTGGCTGAAAGTTAATCGCAAGAAATTGGAAGTTACTGTATCTGGTCTGCCTTCGAGGGAGGAAGCCGAACCGGATATTAATGAACAATTAATCGTTGAATATTACTCACGATAAGAAAGGTTATAGGAGATAAAATGTCTAAAACAATACACACCCCGGCACTTGTAAAAATCGATGATCATGGCGCCAATAGCGCAACATTTGTTGTCGAACCGTTACATAGCGGCTACGGGATGACGCTTGGCAATAGCCTGCGGCGAGTATTACTCTCAAGCATAGCCGGAGCAGCGGTTACGGCGTTTAAGGTAGAAGGAATAACGCATGAGTTTACGACTTTGCCACACGTTAAAGAAGACGTCGTTGACATAATGCTTAATTTAAAAGGTGTTCGCTTTCGCGTGTTCGGAAATGATACCCAAACTGTCCGCCTTATTAAAAAAGGTAAAGGTGTCGTCACAGCTAAAGATATCCAGGCAACGGCAGACGTTGAAATAGTCAATCCCGATCAAGTCATTGCAACGCTTGAAGACAGCAAAGCAACTCTTTCCATCGACTTGATAGTTGAGACCGGCCGTGGTTACCGCACTATTGAAGAAGGAGCTAACCGTAAGACCAGTAGCGATATGATCGCTGTGGATGCTATTTTCAGCCCGGTGATGCGCGTGCGTTATAAGGTGGAAAATACTCGCGTCGGTCAGATGACTGACCTTGATAAGCTGCTTTTGACGATTGATACCGACGGCTCTATCACGCCGCGCGACGCGTTTGAAGAAGCTGCAGCCATTCTTGTCAATCAGTACACAGCCCTAGCTGGCCAGACACGGGTTGAAGCCGGCCCGGCTCTTAGCGATCAGCTAGCTGGCGACGAAGGTGAAGAAAACGAGGAACCGGCTGAGCTTATGACGTCAATAGAAGACCTCAATCTTTCAGCTCGCACTACTAATGCCCTGGTTAATAACGATATTCACACGCTGAAAGATCTATTTAGCTTAAGTGATGCCGAGCTTAGAGACCTAAAAGGCTTTGGCAGCAAAGCGCTCGATGAAGTAAAAGAGAAAATGGCAGAGCTGGAGCTATAGAATATGCATCGACACGGCTATCAAGGTAGAAAGCTTCACCGGGAACGTGATCAGCGACAGGCTCTACTTAAGAGTTTAGCTGAGGCTTTGATTATTCATGAGGCAATTCAAACCACAATGCCTAAGGCTAAAGAGCTAGTCCCTTATGTTGAAAAGCTCATTACTAAAGCCAAACGAGGCGATCTAGCTGCTCGCCGGCAGTTATTGCAAGATTTGCAAACAGTTGCAAGTGCTCATAAGTTAATGGATGAAATCGCACCAAAACTTAACAAGCGAAACAGCGGCCATTTAAAAATTGAAGCAAAAAGCAGACGCCGCGGCGATAATGCGCAAATGGCACAAGTCAGTTTTGTTGATGATATCAAAGCTTCTGGGGCTGAAGCCGATGCCGCAAAAGATACTCAAAAACAACCAAAAAAGCAACAACATGACCTAGGCAGTCGGGATGAAGGCTCCAACAAGCCGCTTGTAGAGCAAAAGTCATCCGCAAGCAAAGCAGCCCAAAACATCCAAGCTCCTAAACGAACCGGGCGCAGAGGTGATCGCTAATGAAAACCTATAGCGCTAAACCAACCGATGTGACACGACTGTGGTACGTACTTGATGCTGGCCAAATTCCACTTGGCCGCCTTGCCACCCAAGCAGCACAATTATTGATAGGAAAAGGCAAGCCTCAATTTACCCAACACATTGATTGTGGCGACTTTGTGATTGTAGTTAATGCCCAAAAACTAGTCGTTACCGGAAATAAGACAACAACCAAGACCTACTATCGACATAGCCAATTCCCTGGTGGCCTAAAGGAGCGGACGCTCGAAGAACAGATGCAACGAGACGCTACTAAAGTCGTTGAGCATGCCATTCGTGGAATGTTGCCTGTTAATAAATTGCGCGCCGGTCGACTTAAAAGACTTAAGGTATATCCTGGCAACGAGCATGAGCACACAGCCCAGAAGCCACTGACGCTTAGCTTAAGGGAAGATAAGTAGATGGCTAAAGACAGTTACTTTTATGCTTTAGGAAGACGCAAAAGCGCAACAGCCCGCGTTCGTTTGCAGGGCGGCAAAGGCCAAATTACTATAAATGGCAAACCGGCCCAAGAGTACCTGGGCACCAGTAAGCGCCTAGTTAGAGAGCTGGAGCGCCCGTTAGTGGTAGTTGAGCTGCATAATAAGTATGACGTAAGCGCAGTGGTATCAGGTGGCGGCCACAGTGGTCAAGTTGATGCTATACAGCTGGGCATTGCAAAAGCTCTAGCCCTTATGAATGAAGATCTAAGAAGTACACTAAAACGGGCCGACCTACTTGGGCGTGACCCTCGCGAAAAAGAACGCAAGAAGTTTGGCCTGCGCGGCGCCCGCAAACAGCGACAATTTACTAAACGCTAGACAGCTACTAATAGTGGTGGTATAATACTTGTCATGTCACAAGACATGCAAAGTAATTTATATTTTTGGTTTACAGACTCATTGGAGGCGGTAAGCTAGTATTTACTTTGTGTCTGGGAAAAGCAACCGCCTAAACAGGTGGTTTTTTAATGTAATAAGAAGGCAAAGAATTATGGTAAGAGAAATATTAACACTTGATGAGCTAAGATACGTAGCAGGGTTGGACACAGTCAACGAAACCTATGAAAATGCGCATGTATTCGTTTCCAGAGGTCGCGCCGTCAGCCGTCTTGAGCGTGTCGGTGGAACGTGTCTTATGATTATTGATAATGAGCCCAATTGCTATACATGTAAGCAGCTTGATGAGCCAATGTGTGTTCGCTATCAGCAGTTAACCAAAGCTGGACAGGGGAAATAAGATGCTAGACATTATACTAAACGGTTTCGTGCAACAAGGAGCTTGGTGGAACTCTCAATATATTTGGGAGTCTATTTGAATTTGTGAATTTTAGTAAGTTTTAGAGTGACTCCCGCAAGGGAGTTTTTTAATTGTAAGGAGAACAAGATGAGTGAATTTAATGATGGAAGTCCGGATGGACTTTACCGCTGTGGATATATGAATGATGGTAATAGTCACGTATTGTCTATTGAAGACTTGCTTCACTACGGCTACGAAGCACTTTCCGAAGGTGATTGTCGATTCCAGGGCCAAGTAGATTACGACACCTATAGTAGTCAGGAAATTGCTGAAATGTTATCTAATGGCTATATTTTCGTACCAGGCACATCAAGCATGACAATCTATAGAAGAAACTGATAATGCGAAAAGGCTAAGGTGTAGTAGGCAAGAGGCGTCGTACGAAAATTTAAGATATAATGGAGGAAATATGAGTAAAACAGTAATCTTAACAGGCCTTAGGGCAAATAATGACCTGCACTTTGGTAATTATTTTGGTGCACTCTTGCCTTTGATTGATATGGCAAAAAAACACTCACGAGACTACCAGGTCAATCTAATGATGGCCGATCTACATAGCTTCAATACGCCCGTGAACCACAGCACACTATACCAACAAATCATTGAGAACATCCGTGTATACGCCGCCGCCGGTCTCCCGCTTGATATACCTGACGTCTGCTTATTTCGTGAGAGCCATGTCCCAGCTCACAGTGAACTGATGGTGATACTAAGTAACTTTAGTGGTTACGGCGAGATTAGCCGCATGACACAGTTTAAGGATAAGGCAGCAAAACTATCAAAAGAGCGAGTGACTGCAGGCCTTTTTAATTACCCAGTGCTCATGGCAGCAGATATACTATTGTACAACGCAACTTATGTACCCGTCGGAGATGATCAGACACAGCACTTAGAGTTTACCCGTGACTTGGCACAGCGCATGAACAAGCGGTTCGGGGCTCTTTTTACAGTGCCTAAACCTGTAGCAGATCAACATAGGTTCTTTGGCAAGGATCAAGGGTTGCGGGTTCGTGATCTGCTAGACCCGGCCAAAAAGATGAGCAAGAGTGACGAAAGCGGCAAAGGCGTCATCTTTCTGAACGATAGTCCTGACGAAGCCCGTCAAAAAGTTATGGCCGCCACGACTGATTCGCTAGGCAAAATTAACTATGATTACCAAAATCAGCCCGGCATCAGTAACTTACTAGACATCTTAAAGCTTTTAGGCGGTGATCCGAATGATTTTGTGGGGCAGGCGAAGTACGGGCCCCTAAAAGAGAAGGTAAGCGATAGGCTTGCGGACTTTGTAGACGAATTTCAAAGCAAGCTAAAGCAGGTGGATATGAACACGGTCATGCAAAAACTGGAGACAAGCGAAGAGGTAATGAACCGGCAAGCCAACCAAAAACTTGTTAGTGTGCAACGTGCTATTGGTTTGCGATCAAAGCAATGAGTGAGAAGGGTTTATTTGGAGGTTTTGAGCATCTGGGCCATAGTTTGTTTGAACTAGCCTTAGGCATCGGCGCAGTTGCCTTGGGAATTCGCTTTTTTAAAGACTCGTTCTCTGGTTCAAAAAAGAAGAAACAGCATGAAGACTAAACCGGCAAAGACCTTGCGCATTTTGCCGGAACAGGTCGGCAAGCGCTTTGATGTTGTGGCTGGCGAGCTTTTTCCTTCGCTAAGCCGTGGTTATATTCACCGGCTTATTGCCGAAGAACGAATAACATTGAATGGGGCGAGCGCTAAAGCTGGTAGTAAAGTAAAAGTAGACGATAAACTTGAAACCGACTTTGAGGCGCAGGATTTGCAAAATATAGCACCCATTGAGCTGCCAATTATTTATGAGGATAAAGATGTGTTAGTCATAAATAAGCCAGCCGGCATTATCAGCCATAGCCGTAGTAAATACTGGGACGAACCTTCGGTTGCCTCTTTTGTGCGCCAAAAAACTCAACAAAAAGGAATGCGAGCCGGTATTGTCCACCGGCTTGATCGAGCTACCAGCGGTGTAATGGTTTGTGCCAAAAATAGTGAAACCTTGAAATGGCTGCAAAACCAATTTAGCTACCGCAAAGTCCAAAAGACCTATATAGCAATTGTTTCAGGTATATTACCCAGTAAAGAGGGAGTTATTGACATGCCGATTGAACGCAACCCCAAAAAGCCGGCCACTTTTCGTGTGGCGGTTGGTGGTAAGTCGGCTCAAACAAGATACAAAGTCTTAACTGCTGCTTCTAAGTTCAGTTTGCTTGAACTGCAACCATTGACCGGCCGCACGCATCAGCTAAGAGTTCACTTAAAACAGCTAGGGCATCCAATTCTAGGGGATGCCTTCTATGGCGGTGAACCATCTGGCAGGCTGTATCTTCATGCGCTTAGTCTCGCCTTAGTCTTGCCTGATCATTTACTGCATACATTTGAAGCTCCCCTTCCATCGGAATTTAAACAGAAGCTGGAATAGTTGCGTGGACGAACTATTGCTACATCAGCAAACCGCTAGCCAACTGCTAGCCTTTAAATCTGCACCCGGGCATGCGGTTATGTTGATTGCAGCAGACGGTGTGGGCAAAAAAACAATTGCCGACAGCCTAGCCCGCGAGCTCTTGAATTTATCTAAAGACGAGGAAGGCACTACGTCATTGTTATTCATCAAACCCGACAACCGCACAATTGCGATTGATGATATACGCAATCTTCAGCGAAAGCTTCAACTTAAGACAATCGGTGACAAAAAGATTCGTCGTATTGTGTTCATTGAAGAAGCACACTTTATGTCTACAGAAGCGCAAAATGCGCTCTTAAAAATATTAGAAGAACCGCCATCTGATACAGTTTTTATACTGACCGCTCGCTCGCGACAAAGCGTACTGCCCACCATTTACTCCCGGACTCAGCATATCGATATTAAGATGTTGCAGGAAAAAGATATGACGGCTTACTTAATTAAGAAAGGATATGCGGCAGCAGATATTCAAAAAGCCCTGCTTTATAGCGGTAATAGGCTTGGTCTAGCAATTACTTTGCTTAAAAGTGATAGTGAACATCCTGTTATAGAAGCTGTTGAAGCTGCTAAAAAACTTTTGCAACTTAATCTGTTTGAACGCTTGCAGCAAGTCGATAATTGGTCAGCCAGCAAGGAAACTTTAATCGACAGGTTCGATGTCCTAAAACGGATATGCAAAGCTGGGCTTCTAGTAAGCGCCCAAAAGAAGGATCAAACTGGCTTAGTGCGCTGGCAAGTCCGTTATCAAGCAGCTTATGACGCCGCAAGCCAACTACAACTAAATGCCAATACCAAGTTGCTTTTAACCCATCTCTTCTTGCAGTTGCACTAAGCTGGTACAATATGGCCTATGCTCGAACTTGCACTCGTTGGTTTTTTCGGCTTTCTGACATTCTGGGGCGCTAAATTTAGAAGCGAAGAGTTATCTCCTCTGCCTCGCAAGATTAGTGATAAGCTTGGCAAGCTTTGGGACATTGCGCATCAAGGTATGCGTGAGAACCGCTTCCTACGGGCCGAAAAAGCATTGCTAACCATTCTTAAGATTGATCAAAAGAACGCCGCTGCCTATAACCGGCTCGGCATTCTCTATGCTAAACAAAAAGAATATAAGGATGCTATCGATTGTTTTGAGATAGCTTCATCTATAGAACCTACGGCTTCAAGTTTGCACAATTTGGGGCTTATTTATTATGAGACAGAGAACTATGAAAAGGCCGCGACGGCGTTTGAGCAAGCTCTTAAGCTAGAAGATAACTTAGCAGC
>CAYVSP010000004.1:10347-38987 GCA_964453655.1 uncultured Candidatus Saccharibacteria bacterium | reverse complement strand
GCAAGCGGCTCAGTCAATTCCCGGTCGGTCAGGGTTTGTTTTTTGCCGGCCAAAACCATGTCCACGTCCAAATAGCCGCCAGTGCAACCGAAACTGGTCTAATATCCACTAACCCCCAACCCGTCCAAGCCGCTCAGCAAGGTGAAATCAGTCAACCGCAAGGTACAATTGACCTTTCTAACCGACTCAGGCCAGGGGTATAATAAACATAAATTGGTAATACTTTAAAATGGCAGAACCCGCTCGTGATCCATACGATGACAGCAATTCAGAAGAGCCGGTAACGCGCCCAGACTTACGAGCGCTTGAAGGTGGTGGTGAAAGCACGCCTCGAGGGCGAGGACATTTAAGGGCAGCCGATGGTGACAACGCAGATGAAAGTGAGAGTGATGAACCTACCTCAGCCCGCGATCGTGCCAATAAAACATGGGGAATAGAGCCAGCAGAAGTAAAAGATGCCGAGGAAGCAGCCGAAAGTGGCCAATCTACCGAAGGCACCGATAAAGAGGCGAGTGTTCTAAATGGTTCTGAAGATCAAGTGGGTGAAGGCTTCAATCCAGACGACAAAAAGAAGTCGAGATTTAGTCGCTTGCGTGGTAGTAGTGCGCAAAAGAAATGGCTACTTGGTGCTGGTGGGGCCGGGGTAGTTGGCATTATCCTGGCTGGTTTTATGGCGCTGTTACCTTTCAAGGTTAATAGCATTATTGAAAATCTGCAGAACAAATTTTTTGCCGTTCCTCAATCAGTCGTTCAAAAAAGAGCCGAACTTTACTTAAGCCGTTATTTCACACAGCACGTCATTCCTTCTCTGGATAAGGGTGGTTTATGTAGCAGTACCCGGACTATGGATAGGAATTGCATAGATGCAGTACAAGGTGATTCGTTGGCTGATAAGTTTTTTAGGGCAATGCGCGATGGACGGGTTGAGTCGCAACTGGCTAACAAATATGGCATTGAGTTTGCCAAGCAAGGCAACAACTATTACTTGAGGGTGGATAGCACAAAGAGTAGCCTAAACATCGACGGGTTTAGGAAAAATCCTGACGGCTTGTGGCAAGCTATGGGAGAAAAACACGATATCAGGGTAGCCTTTAATAAAGCAATCGAGAATGAGACTTTCTGGAAACGTATGATGATGCGCTTTAAGGTTGGTTCTCTCATGCAACGCAAGTATAGTATCCCGCTTTGTCTTTTTGCTTGTGATTACACTCAAGAAAAAGCTGACCAGTTCAGTAGTTGGAAAGACAAAAAAACCGAGGCTGCCAAGCTGTCTATTATTCGCCGGGTAGTGCAGCCGCATGCCGAGGTAACGGGACTGGCTTTGGAGTGCATCATTTCAAGTGATTGCAAGATCGATGCAAAACCAGACGCGACTGATCATGAGCGCCGAACCGCCTTAGAGGATAAAATAAAGCAGCATTTAGACCAAATAGGTGTCGACTTGGGAACAGACAGTGCGGAAAAGATAGCTAAGGTAGCCAAGATAGCTGATAGTATCGGCGAGAACGGCGGCCTGAGCGGCTATATTATCGATACTATCCTCGAAAAGACTATTCAATCAGAAGCCATTAAAGCGGGAGTTAGTAAGGGCATCCCTATCATCGGCTGGATAGATATGGGGGCAAAGGTGGTTAGTACCATCCATAATGTCGGACCAGTGATAAAACGAGCAGCCTTTGTAATAAATGCTGGGTCAATGATTAAGCTGTATATGATGTACCGTTCAAACGTCGATGAGTGCAAGTCGGGGCGTTGCGATGCCGAAATGTATGGCTCTATGGCCAAGCAGCTTGGCTCAGAAGCTGGCGGGAAAGGTCAACCGGCTGAAATCAGCCCACTTTATAGCGAAGAGCTAAGCAGTGGCCGCAGCCCACCTACTGCACTATTGGATCTATTATCACCGACCGCCTATGCCCAAAGCGCCAACCTAACCAGCGACAAGCCTATTTATACCTGCGATAGTGGTCAGCCGATCGGTGTTGGGCAGTTTATTTGTCCGGAAGAAAGCCTACTAACTGACAATTTTTTTACACAACTCACCACGATTATGGATAAGCCGCCATTAGACGTATTAACTAACTCTGCCGACCTTTGGAATAACAGTGTTGGCCAGATTTTGGGTCTCTTGGGTACAGCTGTCGGCCCGTTGGCTGGAGCGGCCGATAGTTTAGTAGAGCAAACTATACCTTGGTATAAGTCCGTGAAAGACGCTGTAAACAGCGGCTTGGCAACTATGTTTAATGGCATCGCAACCTGGTTTATACCGTCGCCTATATCAGACAATATGAGCGGAGCCCGCACCGGCAATATGCTTATCGGCGGGGCCGATGCGGCCGGCAATGATTATTCCCATTACGGACTAGGCGGTAAACGATTGAGCGACCAGCAAGTTGTTGAAATACGCAATGAGCAATCCCAGCAAGATAAAGAGGAGTTCGACAGTAAGCCATTATTTGCCCGTTTATTTGACAGTGAAGACGCTAATTCATTGGTATCACGCGTTGCCATGGACATGCCAACCAATGCCAGTGCCGGTATCCAATCATCAATCGCCAGCCTAGCCTCCAATCCTTTCAGTAAAATATTCCACAATTTTGGAGCATTGTTAAGTAACTCTAAAGTGATCGCGGCCACTGCTAAGCCCGATCCGTTCGGCATTCCGCAGTATGGTTATCCGCTTGACGATCCAGCTCTATCAACAGATCCAAGCACTCTAACGCCAGATTATTGTGCTAAATTGACGACTGCGTGGGAAAATGATGTTCATGTAGATCCCGCAACCGGCATGGATGAGCACGATTCTGTTAATCCTTGCTTGCTTGATGAGGCAGTACTTGGAAGTTTCGGCGGACGCTATGACGATACGTTACTGGGCAATGATGTAACTGCTTTTCGCAATGACAAGCTGACTGGTCAATCGCCGCTGGCCACCAAGAATGATCAAAGTTTTTATCAACGAATTGTTTCCAGTTTTTCCTTTCTGAAAAATAGCCAAACCTCAGACTCAGGCAATTTTTAATATGGGATGGGCGGTTGTTATTACATGAAGCGTTGGCAGCCTTATCTTATGATGTGCTTGGCCTTTTTAGTGGCTATAGTGCCCTTGCTGTCTATTCAGATGGTGCACGCTGAACTACCTCAGCTAGATCAAGACTTATTAAACCTTGACGCCGATTCTTACCGACCGAATAGTGGCAAGTGTGGTGGCGGAGCCCAGCAAACCCAGCTTGATATTAGCACCATAGTAAGTAAATACGGTTTGCACTCAGCCTTGGTTAAACAAATCGGTGGTAATGCACTAGCGTCTAGCCAACCGGACACCGCGCCGGTGGCCGTTGCGTCAGTACTGAAGTTGGTTATTGCTGATGTGTTCTTGAATGGTAAGCCAGATTTGGGTCGAACAGTAACGGTAACTGCTCAAGAAAATTACTTCGGCCCAACTGGTGGAGACGGGTCAGCCGGCTCTCCTAAGACCGGCCAGAATATTGTATTAGGGGATGCTTTAGAGCAAATGCTTAAATTCTCTTCTGATACTGACGCCAACGTGTTAATTGACGCCGCTGGCGGCCTGCAAGCAGACACGGCGACGGCCGGTACTCTAGGCTACAGCAGCACCTCTATTCTTTCGTATTACAATGATGCTGGCGCTTCAACTATCGCACCCAATTCCACAACGGTAACCGATCTTACCAAGGCAATGGAAAAAATCTATACCAGCAGCGATCCGATTTACCAAAAGGCGCATGGCTATCTCAGCGAGGACACGGTAAAATTCGGGCTTTCATCTGAAGCTAACAAATGGGGTGGTACCTCAAAGGTTACCGGCAATAGCGCGGTTTTTGCTAGTGGTGACCAGCACTACATAATTACCCTCTATATCGAAAAAGATTGGAAAGGCGACAAAGACGGCACCAACCCAGACAGCGGCGCCTCAGCTATCAAAGGAGCTACAACCGATATTCTTAGTGCCCTGCAAAGTGCTGCTACTCCCAGCGCAGCAAGTCCTTCAACGCAGTGCTGTGCCTCAACAGTCAGCGGTGCAGACAACGAATCTAAGGTGTGGAATTATCTCGTAGGCCAAATGAGTTTTACTTCCATCCAGTCGGCCGGAATTATGGGCAACATGCAGCAGGAGTCTAACTTTAATCCAACAGATACAAATCCTCAAAGCGGAGCATATGGCATTGCTCAGTGGTTTAGCGGAAGGCTCACTGCTCTGGAGCAATTTGCCCAGCAACGTGGGACCGACAAAAGCGATATGGCAACTCAGCTTGACTACCTTAGAAGTGAGCTAGAGGGTCCTTATAAGTCTAAGGTGCTTGATCCGATAAAAGCCTCTAGCGACTTAGGGCAGGTAACCAGAATATGGCTTGAGTATTTTGAGATTCCCTGTTCGCCACCCGGCCATGCGTGCGATAGCGAATTCAATATTCGTTTTCCTAACGCACAAGATATTTTGACGCGGCTTGGTTCCGGTAATAATGCTGCGCCAGCCGGCGGTGCCGGTGGTTGCTCGGGTGGTGGAACATTTAGCTACGGTAAGTACGCTGCGCTGTCCAGGGACGAACTGATCAAGATTATTTTGAACGCGGCAAACTGGCGACCGCAAAGCCAAAATCCGGTTAATGACATACAAAGCGGTGTGGCGGTAGATAATTTACTGCGCTTGATTGCGGCTTTGGTTGAAAATCTGCCCGGTGAGCTCATTACACCATCGGTAATTCAAACGGGTCATGATTGTCATTCCTCGAGCGGCAATATATCAAATCATATGGGAGGCCTAGCGGTTGATCTTGGCGGCGCCGGCCACTCTCCGACATCAATGAACACTATATTCACTTGGCTGTATACCAACGCTGCTGCTTTGGGGGTAAATGAGCTCATCTTTGACCCGGTCCCGCCCGGCACATCCACACTCCTGAATGGCCAGCCGTTCATCTATGACGGTAGCACCCGCCAGGAACATCAAAACCATATTCACGTATCGGTTCAGGGGCCGCGGCCGACATCTTGTCCGCCAGGAACTTAAAGGTAGGAGAGTTTTATGTTAGAGAATAAACTATGATAAAAAAAATACTCGGAGCGACGCTTCTAATACTGGCTATCGGTACATTTTTCTGGTTTTATAACCACGCCTACTTGGAAGTCTCGGTAGCTAATCCACAGAAAGGGACTCTAACCTATACCATTACGAATCTATCCTCGCACAAGTCGACTACCATCAAATCGACGGCCTCTATAAAAAGACTGGTAACTAAGGGTCAATACTCTGTTTTGGTGCAGCAATCAGAGACAAGCGCTTTCAACGCAGTTAAACTTGGCGGATTTTTAGAGGATGTCCGGGTACAGACCAAGCTTTCCGGTGAAAAAGAACGACAGTTCGTCGGCGATAATCCTGCCAGTTGCATGTATTACCTTGGCCAAAGGCTATTGAGCACAAATTGCTTCGACCTTTACAGCCAGGTGATTGAGCATGTCCCCGCCAGTAGCGAGCTACCGACTTATACGCGCAAAGTTCCGGGCCAAGTTGATGGTGTTGTAGAGGGCCTGTTCCCGATAGGACAAGCCACAGTTGTAGTGCTAAGAAGTACCAATAACAGTGGCCACGTCAGTTATTTAATGTCTAATGATCTTAGCTTAAATAATGGAGTTTTCTTGCCTAACCTAAACCGTGACAAAACGTATACTGTGGAGCCTTATAAGGATGGCTTTATTGCCTACGATACTTCTTTCGATGAAGTACTATATTTTAGCTCAAGGAGTTCGCCGCCAACTAAGATAAGCCTTACAAAGCCTAAAAATAACTCCTTGCAAGCGGCGGCCTTAAAAGTACAAGGCACTACTATATTGGCCAAATATTCAACCAGCCAAGGGGAAGTGTCAAATACCGGGCAAGATAAAGAAACAACTAAACAATCAAAAAATGGTAAAACCACAATAGTGATATCTGGCCAGCCCAATGAATACAATTTTAAGTTTGCGGTGTCTGATTTCAGTCTTTGCGGCCAACAGAAACTCTGCGTCATAAGCGATAGCGAGCTCCGTGTCTACGACATTCGGGGCGCTAAGCCTGTTTACCTGTTCGGAGTAGCCGGCGTGCAAAGCATTTTACAGTCCGCCAATCTGTTGGTGGCTGTGCGTAACGATGGCGCCTTAAGCTTGAATGTTGAGCAACAGACCGGCTCGTTCGACTATACATATGGCAACGATTTATCTTATTGTGGTTCAAGCCCTACTGAGACAGTGAGCTATCTGCTGTGCGCTAAAGGCGGCAAAGGTAAGTCTAGCGCTTTGTATATCAACCCTAACAAAATTAACACCGACAGTATCGACAAAAAGCTAGCAGGATTAATAAGAGTTAGTGCCGTGCGGGATGTTTCTGTCTATAAGGGGTTCATCTATATTTCGCCGGATCTTGGCAAGCCGCAGCAAACTGCCCATGGCTTCGATTACCCGGCTGCCGTCAAAGCAGAAGCAAATAAAGAAATTAATGATGCTGTGCGCACGCTGCAAATTAACACCAACACCTACAAGATCATCAATACCATACCTTGACGCTTTGAATAACTAAGACAGTGGAACGATTGCTGCTTTGCCCATAAAGTGCTGAATGACAACGTCGGCGTCGGTAGTTGTAATGAATGACTGGTATTCTTTTAGAGCAGCGGTCAGGGCTTGCCGCCTGGCCCCATCCAGCTCGCCGAAGACATCGTCTAATAACAGAATTGGCGGCTGTTGGCGGCTGTTTTCAATAAGCTGGACTTCTAGCAACTTTAGGGCTAGCAACAGGGTGCGGGTCTCGCCTCGCGAGGCGCTGCCGGCTATGGTTTTGTTATTTAAAAAAGCTGTCAGATCGTCCCGGTGCGGGCCTTGCCCGGTAAAGCCGCGGGTCATATCTTGTTCAACGTTTTTCTCGAGCGCCTTAAGCAGCTCGCTACTATAGCGCTGTGGGCTGCAGCTTGCTTCGTAGCGGAGTTCAACCCGGTGGCGTTTATTGGCCAGGCTACTGTATTGCTTACTGATGGCTTTGTTGAGGTGTTCTATAAGCTTCAGGCGCTCCGCAGCGATTTGCCCGCCAAGCTCACTTAAGCGAACATTCCAGGCAAACAGTTGTTGATTAGCTAAAGAGCGTCCTTTTTTAAGTAGGTGGTTGCGTTGCGTAAGCGCCCGGCGGTATTGCCGTCTGAGCAGTCCAAAACCAGATATAGTCTGCTCCAGTAAATCATCCATGAAACTACGCCTCAGCTCTGGCGATCCATGAAGTAGCTGGAGGTAGGTAGGTTCGAATAAAACAACTGGCTCGGTGTGCTGCAATGGCAAGCGGGAAAATTTGTGGCCATCTATCTCAAACAACTTGTTCGTTTTGCTTTCAGTGCTGGTAATTTTGACGACTCGTTGCTGTTTCGCTGTATGCGCATCAAGTCGGCTCCAAGCCGACTTAAAAGCGATTAATTCATTATCCTTGCCTCGATATGAGCCGCCGACGCAACTTACTAAAATGGCTTCGAGTAAGTTTGTTTTGCCGCTGGCGTTCGGTCCGACAATAATATTGACGCCCTTATCAAACTCAAACGAATCATCTTTGTATGACCTGAAGTGCTGGAGACGTAGATCAATAAGCATGTGTCATCATTGTACAGCGGCTGCTAGCTCTTCAGTGGCATGATTAGATGAAGATAGTCTGTTTCGCCGGTGCCTTTTAATACACAAGGTTCAAGTTTGCCATTGAAGCAAAGGCTGACTGTTTCGCCGTTGATAGCATGCAGCCCTTCGAGTAAATAGCGTGAATTTAGAGTGATGTCGCCGCCCCCTTTGATTTCGGCTTTGGCGCTGGCGGTGTTCTCGCCCAACTGTGACGCAATAGCTCGAATACTGACAGACTGTTCGGTTCCGTCTGCCTGAAGCGTGACGCTGCCGGCGCTTTCCCGCGCAAACAAACTGGAAACTTTTGTGATATTCATAAGCTCCGCCCGGTTTAGGGTCGCCGTTGTGGCAAAAGAAGTTGGTATGAGCTTACGGTAGTCCGGGTAGTTTCCTTCCACTAGCCGCGTTATCAACTCAACATCTCCTACTTGAAAACGCACTTGTTGGTCATCGTGAACGACTTCGACATCTTCTTCGGCATCATTCAGAATTCTCAGCAGCTCTTGCATCGAGCTGGCCGGTAAAAGTAAGGCGGAGTTGTTCTTGATTTTCCCCAAATTTTTTTCTGCCAAACGATAGCTGTCAGTGGCTGCTATAAAATGTTTCCCGTCTATGTTGTGTAAATAAACGCCGGTTAAGACTGGCCGTGCTTCGTCGGTAGAGGCAGCAAATATAACTTGTTGGAGGGCCTTTTTTAGTATCAGTGAGCTAATCTTCCAACTTTCGCCGCCGGTTATGGCTGGCATGACGGGGAACTCATCAGCAGCAACACCGTTTATGGTTGATTGATAAGCGTCGGCTTGGATAAGTAGTTTGTTGTCTTTTACTTCCAAGTTAATTACGCCGCCGGGAAGGCTATTAATGAACTCTTGCGTAAGACGGGCCGGTACCGTAATGGCTCCTTCTTGACTCACCTTAGAGCCAATCTGGTGTGTAATTGCTATATCTAGGTTTGTTGCGGCAATACTTAAACGGTTTTTTATAGTTTTAATGAGGACGTTAGCTAAAATTGGCAAAGTATTACGACTATTAGCAACCCTACTCACACTAGACAGGGCTTTGTTTAGGTTTTCCTGAGTTACCTGCATCTTCATACTAATACTCCTATATTATTTGAATAGTAATAGCTCTTATAAGGCGTGTGTAAACCGTGTATAAGTATTTCTTTACAGAGAAGGGGGGCTCTTTTTGGTGTGGACAAAAGCTCGCAAAGACTGTGCTTGGAAAGAGGTATAAAGCGTCTGTTTATGCGCAGGTCTAAAATTACAACGACACGAGTTGTGTATAAAAAGAGGGTTATACCCAAGTTCTTCACAACCAAAACACGGCTTTTACGCATACAAACGCTCCTTGATCTCAGCTACGGCGCTGCGGATATCGCTATCAAAGGCCACTTCTTTTTCAATCTTTTCAACGGAATGAATAGCTGTTGTGTGGTCTTTTCGCCCTAACTCCCGAGCGATTTTAGGAAAGCTTAAATGAAGTTCGCTTCTAAGGATATACATTGCTACCTGGCGCGGCACCACAATGTCTTTATCCCGCTTAGGTCCTAAAATATCGTCCATTCCGATCTGAAAATGACGAGCCGTTCGTTCAATAATCTGTTTCGCACTTAGGTGTTTTGGCCGTGTTTTTGCATTACCAAGCAGCCCGGTGGCAATCGCTAAATCAGGCTCAAGACCGCGCATTTCGCAAAAAGCCAGCAGCTGATTAAGGGCCCCTTCAAGCTCCCGGACGTTTGTTTGAACATTAGTAGCCAAAAACTCAACAACCGGTTGGGGCAAAACAATCTCGTGGCCTTGGGCTTTAGATTGAACAATAGCGCAGCGGGTCTCAAAATCCGGTGTCTGCATATCAATAGTCATTCCCCAGGCAAAACGGGACCGTAAACGCTCTTCAAGCGTGGGTATATCTTTAGGCGGCTTGTCGCTGCTGACGATAATCTGTTTATTAGCTTGGTGGAGGGCGTTAAAGGTATGGAAAAACTCTTCTTGGGTTTTGTCTTTGCCGGCAATGAACTGAACATCATCAACAATCAAAACATCAGCATTGCGATAATAGCTAGCAAAATCGGTGTTTTTCTTGTAGCGCACAGCGTCAATAAATTCTTGGACAAACTGCTCTGTCGATACATACACAATATGGGCCTGTGGTTTGTGGGCTAAAACGGCGTTGCCAACAGCCTGTATAAGGTGAGTTTTACCAATACCAACCCCTCCATAAAGAAACAAGGGATTATATTTTGTGCCGGGCTCTGCGGCTATGGCCTGACAGGCCGCATAAGCCAGTTCACTGCCGGAGCCAACTATAAAACTTTCAAAAGTATAGCGCTCATTCAAGCCTTGACGATAACTATGGGTAAGTGCACTAGTAGGGTGAGGAGAAGCTACCAAAGGCGCAGCTGCTTGCCCTAAAATAACCGTTTCTTCATCGTTTTTCTTCGGGCTTATCATGCCGGAATGGATTTTGTATTCAATCTTTTCGGGAGTTACGCCGTTTTTTGCCAGCACCTCTGCGATCAGCTCATTAAATTTGCGTTCCAGCTGCTGTTTAATAAAGACATTCGGCACACCGACCACCAACAAGTTCTCGTTTTGACGAAGTACCCGCGTATTTTTGAACCATGTAGCATAACTAGCCCGCGAGACCGAAAGCTCAATTTCCCCCAAAACCGCCTGCCACAAATTACTATTTTGCATTCGTCTTTTTTAACCCTCAATCCTCGCCTTGTTTAGAAAACTATACAGTAAGTATGCCGGGTTTTCCACAGGCCTGGCAAGGGCTATTCTTATAAAGGAAAGAAACGACCAGCCCAGATGAAAGTTATACACAGGTAGCATAGACATCTGTAAAAAAGTGGAAAATGTTTCCGTTTCCGTGGAAAAGTTGTTAGGATTGGTGGGTAAATATTGTCAATTTCACCAAGTAAGGTAGTTATGCCAAAACGAACGTTCCAGCCAAAAAAGCGGCAACGAGCCAGACAACACGGGTTTATGAAACGAATGGCTAATAAAGCTGGCCAAAACGTTCTAAATCGGCGACGCAACAAAGGCCGCGTTAAACTGTCGGCCTAGACGCTCGCCCCACTTCTTTGTAGGCTAGAGAGGCATGATATCAACCAAACATCGCTTTCATGGCTACAATAGCCTGCGGCGAACCTATCAACAAGGCCAACAAGTGCGGGGGCCGTATAGCTCTCTTAAATTTATAAGCAATGAACGACGCCAAACCTATCGCGTTGCTGTAGTAGTGAGTCGTAAGGTGCATAAATCCGCCGTGGTGCGTAATCGCATCCGCAGGCGCATCTATGAACAAGTACGCCTACAAGAGGGAAATATTACAAGGCCATACGATTTAGTATTTACAATTTTCAGTGAACAGGTAGCCGAATTAGCAGTCCCTAAATTGCAACAGCTGATCCATGATCAACTTAAGCAGGCAAAGGTGATTAATAACTAACACACCAGATACTTGTTACGCTTTGAGTCCCCACCGTGCACAGCTATAATACAATTAGCCAAACGACCAATAGATTAAACTGCGCTTGTCTTACGCTAGAATTTGGTTTGGCCTCGGGTTTTATAACAAAGGAGTCTTCATGTTTACGACCCTCATAGTACAGCCGATTTTTAACCTGCTGGTACTTATTTATGCTTTGCTGCCAAGACACAACTTCGGCATGGCTATCATTCTATTTACGGTCATTGTTCGCTTACTCATGTGGCCGCTTGTTAAGAAACAACTGCATCAAGCTAAGGTGATGAGGCAGATTCAACCTGACATCAAACGAATCAAAGCTGCCGCTAAAGGCAACCGGCAGCAGGAATCAGTGCTATTGATGGAGCTCTATAAAGAAAAAGGGATCAGCCCGTTTTCCAGCATTGGGGCGCTATTACTTCAGTTGCCGATCTTTATCGCCCTCTATAGTAGCCTGCATCGAATAGTAACTAATCCCCGCACTATTATTACTTTCACGTATCCCTTCGTGAGACACCTGGCCTGGATTAAATATCTTTCAACCGACATTCATCACTTTGATGCCTCTTTGTTTGGCGTTATCGACTTGACCAGATCAGCCCTCAATAAAGGCGGCGGCATTTATTGGCCGGCCATGTTTATAGTAATCGGCAGTGCGACAGCCCAGTATTTCCAAAGCAAACAACTGTTGCCGCAGGGGCAGGACAAAAGAAAACTGCGCCACATTCTAAAAGAGGCTGGTTCAGGCAAGCAGACTGATCAATCAGAAGTCAACGCGGCGGTGGGGCGCAGTACGCGCTATTTCATTCCGGCGATGATTTTCATCTTCACCGTGAACCTGCCGGCGGCTCTATCGCTCTACTGGCTGACCAGCGGCGTGACTGCTCTTATCCAGCAAGCACGCGTTCTGCGACGGGATGAAACAGAGATGGAAAGCGTCGCTGATAATAAAAACAGCAAGGTCATAATTGAGGGCGAGGTTATCACCAAGCCAGACAACCAGCGCCAGAAATCGAAAAGAAAAAAGGCTTCTCAAAAAAAGAGGCGCCGAAAATGATAAAAAGGGAAAAGAGAGCCAGAGCCTTGGATTTATTCCAAGCTCTGCGAGTTGAGAAACACGAACGGTTTGTCTCTAAAGCCGGAGGCGCAGGATAATGGACGAAGCCATCCTCTATGCCAAAAAATACCTGGAGGACTTGCTTTCTTTCTTTGGATTGAACACAGATGTTCATGCTACCAGTAGTGACGACGAAGTCATTGAACTAAACGTACCAAGCACGCACTTAAATGGCTTTTTGATAGGGCAACGCGGTGAAACGATGCGGTCACTACAGTTCATAGTAAGTAGCGCACTTAGAAATAACGGTTACGATGTCACCAGAGTAAATGTAGACATTGCAGATTATAAAAAAGGAAGAGCCCAGCGTTTAGAGCAGACTGCACAGGAGTGGGTCAAAAAAGTTAAAGAATCGGGCGAGTCGATGCCTCTCAAACCAATGAACGCGGCCGATAGGCGAACGATTCATAAAATGGCTTCAGAGGCCGGTCTTACCACCGAATCAGTTGGCGTTGGACCAGAGCGTCATGTGGTGCTAAAGCTTGACTCACTAGCGGAGCCCGAAAAGACCGACTAGTAGGGGTTCTCATACTGCCGCGTGAGATATATACCATATGCCTCATGACTACAGCGACGTATCGAACTACACACGCTTTTATCAAATTGGGCGTATGCAAAAAAAGCGGCTTCTTTTTGAGCTAGATCTTCCCCGCTAACATTATCCGGCAATTCGTGCACGGGATAGCCTTTATAAAAATGCAAGGGGATTATAAGACTGTTTTGATACTGCTTCGCCTCATATTGTTGATAGGCTTTTTTTACAAAACTGCCAACGGCCATATGGTCACTGTGGTCAGGAAAGCTATGACTCACATAATCCGATTGAGTTCTTATCAGTACGGGGTGATAGACAGCTAGCAAAGTAGTTAAGGCATTTATAAATTGGTTGTCGTTATAGTGCGACTGTCCATCAACCGAGTGCAGCTCGGCTATTTTATTATCAGATTGTTTTTGCAGACTTTCAAACTGGGAGGCCCAAAAACCGCTACCATTTATATTTCCATCGGGCAGGTACATAAAAATAAGAGATATATTGGAGTTACCGCGTGGGTTAGCAACAGTAATAAACTGATTATCGCCAAGCTGCACGATTCTTTCTATCCAAATAGAGTGTTGTTGGCCTGTCAGGGAGTCATAAGCCGCTTCAGAACCCTGCATTCTTCCCAGCCAATAAAATCTGTTGTGTCCTGCATCGCCAGCCGTTACATAGACAGTCCGGATGCAGCGCCCAGACTTTAAATCATGCAAGATATCAGGGTTCATAAATAACAAATCGTCATCCTGATGGGCAACAATATTGACAGCGGTTGGCCCAGCACAATTCGTGTTGGGTAGTTCATCGACTGTAATCGGTAGCACCGTCGACGGCTTATTTGTTTGTGAAACCGGCGCGCTTTTATGGGCGCCGCCGTCATAAAAGAGCAGTTGCTCTTTTGGCTGCGCCAGTGTCCCGTCAATCAAAGTGCTTTTAGCTGGACGGCCATAAGCGGCAATGATCTCATCAAGCGTGCAGTGGGGATAGTCAGTTAGATTACGGTCAGATGTTAATAGATAAGCAAAATTATGGTTTGTTAAATCGGGTTGCCACTGTTGGCTGCTTAGCGCCTGACGAGCCTGGGTACAGCTGTTCAGCGGCAAAACCTGTAATGCGCCATGGACAGCTGCTTTGGCAGGCAACACACGCCAGTAATCGCCCACCAGAACATCAACCGGATGCTGACGAATAATTTGGATAATAGCAGCATTGCGGTTTTGCAGGCTATCGAGCGGGGCTCTTTGGTCATAATAAGTATGCAAGGCACTGCAAGCACCCAAGACGACACTTACCGATAGGAGTAAACCGCCCAACACCACTTTTTCATTTGTCCACTTATGTTCAGAGCTAAATACGGCCAGAGCCGTAAAACCGGCAAATAAACTAATCGTTACATAGCGGGCGTCAACGGCGTAATAATGGCGTGTTGCGATAAACGCGCCAAAGGCTGCTATGCTTGCCCATATGAGCATCAAGGCCAACTTGGCATGGTGCGTTAGTAGGATGTCTTTATGCTTATTGTGCGTGAAACTCTTTTTTATAAGTACAATAGATGCCACAACTGCAGCTACCAGGACCAAACCATTAATAAAAAACGACAGCCCGCCTAGGTTAAATAAGTGACTAAATGTCTGGTGGGGTATATCACGGATTTTGAGACTATCAAAGGCCGGGTTGGCCCCAAAATTTGTGAGAACCCCTAACGCGCCATAGACTGCCCCCAGCAAGACATCATGAAAATTATGGGCAAGGCCGTAGGGTCCGTTGCTTGCCTGATCCAGAATATGAGTCAGGTGCAGGCTGTTGCAAACAGCTAATATACTTAGACCAACCACACCAGCGAACAATCCACTAACGAGCCATTTTGCCGACAGACTTACCAGATTCCAGCCGCTTGATAGGGAATAGGCAATGAGAGCAATGAGCGCCCCGCCAATCCCTAGTATCAGGAACAATTTGTCGCTGGCAATAACTAGGCCCATTAGCAAACAAGCTATCCCAAAACGCCAACTTCTTAATCTGTTAGCTCGCAGTAAAAGGACAAAACTATATATAAAAAAGACATATTCCAAATTTCGAGTTGTCAGCATGGCCATATTGACCGGCAGAATGCCGCCGGTATAAGGCATAGCCGGCACGAGTAATAGGACCGAGGCCAACGCCAAACAGAGCGTTGCAAATATCACTGGTCGCCGTTCAATGCGATGCAGTAATAACACTAAACCACCAATTGTAGCAACAACGATGGCGATGGTGCTTAGCATAAATGCCCAAGGCGCATAAGCGAACAAGCGAATTAGTAAAAAGAGCGGCCATTTTAACAAAAAACTGTGCTGGCCTGGAAGCCAAGCCTGCCGAAACGTATTGGTGTGTTCAAACAAAAAGGCATTAACCGTTTGATCTGCATTGGCCTGCTGCAGTCGTGCCCCGAGCAGCGCCCACAAAACAATACTTGCGGCCAGCAACACCAACGCTACCACTACATAGGTTTTGATAAAAAACGGCTGCTCTATAAAGGCACGCCAGCCTTTTGCCTTTAGCTGACGGCGGGAAGGTTTTTTAAGCGGTGGCTTTGATTTCTTGGTTTGCGGCATAGGCTTAGTCGATAAGTATATCTCCAGACTTGAAGATACGTGTTTTGTATATATAAAAATTCCAAAGCGTCGTAACGCCCAAAGCAAGTGTTCTGATCACTACTACAGGTAGCATAGCAGACAACAATTTGGTCACCAATACGGTAAAGCTAAAGTTACAAACCACCAAAACACTATAGGCTATGAACTGGGGCAAAAGAACACGGTGATGCAGCCGTTTATCGCCAAATGTCATAACTTTTTGTAAACCAAATGATGCCAGCAGGCCAAGCCAGAAACTAATTGCTACAGCCAGCACTGGCCCGGCACCAAGCCACTGTGCGCCTAGAATAATGGCGAGCTCCAGAACATATACTGCACTGCCAACCAGTACATACTTCTTAATTAGCTGTTTATGCATCGAGGGATATTTGTTTAATACCTTGTGAAGCTTTGTAGTCAATAATGTAGAGAGGCCGTTGTTTGCTTTGACTGTGTATGTGGGAAATATAAAGTGACAAAATACCTTGGGAAATTAGAATGAGGCCCACTAAAAACAGAATCAAGATACCCAAGGCGGCCGTGCCGGTAAAACGCCAGTGCCAAGGGTCACCGGCTAACAATTGCTCAATGATAACCGCCGAGCCAAGCAAAAAAGCAGCACAGGTAATAAAAATACCGAGATAGCCAAAGAGGTAAAGCGGGGTAGGAGTGAGGGACACAAAGCTATCAGCTGCCAGCTTCATCAGACGCCGGCTGCTATAAGTAGCCTTGCCAGCCTGCCGGCTAAGAGGTTGAAAATAGACTAGAGCTCGCCGGAAGCCGAGCCAATCAATCAAACCACGGGTAATCCGGTCATTTTCTTTTAGTTGCAAAAAGGCCTGCTGGACCTCTCTGTCAATTAAGCGAAAATCAGTCGAGCCTTGCAGCAATTTTTGGCCGGGCAGCGTATTAAAAAGTTTATAAAAAAACTGTGAGCTTAGACGTTTTATTATGCCTATGCCTTTATTATTACGCCGTACTCCAACGACTACTTGGGCGCCGCCCTGCCAGGCCGAAATAAACTCGGGAATATATTTAACCGGATGCTGACCATCGCTATCAATGGTAATAATTGCCTGTCCCGCCGCTAAGGCTAGACCAGCCGCCAGCGCATTTTCCTTCCCAAAATTACGCGACAGACTAATTAATTTAACGTGTTGATTTGCACGGTGCCAAACTTGCACTAAGGCGGCACTATCGTCAGTACTACCATCGTCAATATACAGCAGTTCATAGGACAGCTGGAGCGCATTAAGGGTATCGAGTAGCGCGGTGTGAAATGATGCAAGGCTAGGTGCTTCATTGTACACAGGTATAACTACAGATAGTTCAAGAGCTGTTGTCGCTGCCATTTAGCTGACAGTATATCACCGCTGTATCTATTTAGAAGGGTGCGTAATCCGTTCACCCAGAACAGTTTTATAGACATCCAGCGTTTGGCGAGCCATACGTTCCCACGAATAGTCTTTGACGAGCAAGCTGCCTTTAACAACCAGCTTTTGAGAAAGTTTAGGATCGGCCAGCACATCATTTATTTTTTCGGCCATCTCGCTTACATTCAGCGGATCAAAATAGTAAGCAGCCTCTTTTAAAACTTCTGGCAAGCAAGTAGCGTTACTAGAAACCACGGGGCAGCCGTGGCTCATCGCTTCCAGTGGGGGGAGGCCAAAGCCTTCGCTTAAACTTGGGAAAGCATAGGCTTTGGCGTGTTCATACAGCCACCTAAGCTCGCCTTCGGTCACAAAGTCAGTAAAAAAGACACCAGCAATTCCCTTGATATCTACTAATCGCTGGAGCTTACGATAATTTGCATCTAATTTGCCGACAAGCACCAACGAAAGATTAAAATGCGTTTCTTTTAAGAGTGCAAAGGCTTCAACCAGACGTTCTAGATTTTTATGCGGCATCGGCCGACCGACGTACATAATAAAGTCCTTATGCTCAAGTAATTTCATTGGTTCAGTGGGTTCGATGATCTTATCGGCCGCCTCAAGTGTAACTGTAAATTTGCGACTGTTTATATGCGCGAAACGAGCCACATCTTGTTTGACAAATTCGGTTGGTGTGATAAGCGCATCAGACTTGCGAGCCACACGCTTATTCAACCATTTGTAAACAAGTTGCTTACATTTATATATTAGCCAGTTTTTGGTGGGATCAGTGAACCGTGTGCCGGTAAGATCCTGCATAGTCGTCACTACTTTGCCCTTATATAGCACGGGCTGTTGCACCATAGGGAAATGGACTAGATCCGGCTTAAGACTATTAATTTGTTTGAGAAAATCGACCTGTTCACTAAAAGTGAATTCTTTATAAGGGCAAGCAACCTTTTTAAATTTACTGTTAGTAGGCATCCAGCCATCTATGTCTTTAGGTTTTAAAAGTATCGTGTATTTGTGAGTGTGGTCAATCTTTTGCAAGTAATGGAGTAATCGCTCCACATAACGCCCCGTAGTAGTTCGTAGCTCACGAGCGTCGATTGCAATATGGCTCATAAATAGTATGGTAGCAGAATTTTATGCAGTTCCGTTTTAGTGATAGAGTAGAAACAGAGATAACCATGGAAGAAAATGCTAATCAACCATACGAACAACCAGTCGAGTTACCTGGTGGGGAAACTCTGCCTTCGACGCCTTCTCAGCCCAAACCTAAACGCAGTAAGCGCAAACTACTAATAATCGTCTTTGGACTTTTAATAGTCACCGGCCTAGCTCTGGCCGCAATTAAGCTATTAAATAAACCAAAGTCAACTTCACCTCAACAGTCAACACAGCAAACTGTTGCAAGCCCTAATGCCCTTAAGCCAACTGAAGTAACAAGCGACTCCTCAACAAAAACATTTACCGCCGAAACGCTGGCCATTGAGTTTAAGTATCCGACCAATTGGACAGTCGTTGAGAAGGACGGCTCCATAACTGTAAAATCTCCAGTCTTCAATTTTCAAACGACCCAGGGAACGCAAGCTGGCTATTATCGTATCTATATTCGTAAGGGTGCCCGTGATGTGGACAGCAAATATATAGGCCGCGGTGTTGCTTGCTTGCCAACCGAGAAGATGACTTATGCGAATCCTAACCCCGATCAACGCAAAGAGACTAACCTTTCCTTTTTTGGGTATGATGATAGCAATAATTGCGCCTTCACTATGATAACGGGCAATTTTACGCTTAAGAAAGGCGATACACTCGGTGTAAATTATGGCAAAGAAGCTGACACTTATATAATTGTCGGTGGCTACAGCACCGATGCCAATAAGGACGATTTAAGCTTTCAGCAAGTGCCACCTGATAAATTCCAATCAACTACGGCTTATAAGCAAGCACTTGAACTCCTAAAATCGCTCAAGGTTTCATGAGTTTTTAGGCCTTTGCTAAAATGAAGTTTACTGTAGACAAATAATGACAGGAGTTTTATGACAAAAAGAGCACTGATTACAGGCGTTGCCGGCCAAGACGGGGTCCATTTGGCACAATCATTGCATGAAAAAGGCTACAAAGTTTTCGGCATAGTACGTGGTCAAATGGAAGCCAGCCACCCTCGCTATCAAAAAATCAAAGCTGAAATGCCTCACGTTGAACTAATAATGGCCGACTTACTTGATCTATCGTCTCTTGTAAGAGCTATGCAATTATCACAGCCTGATGAAGTGTACAACCTGGCTGCCATCAGCCATGTGGGCTATTCATTCCGGGATCCAATATTGACTCATCAAGTTACTGGCGGCGGTGTTCTTAATATGCTTGAGGCCATTCGTCTAAGCGGCGGCGAAAAGACAGTCCGTTTTTATCAAGCCTCAACCTCAGAAATGTTCGGTGGACTAGACTATAATCGTCCGGAAAAAGGCTATGACGAACAAGCGCTTTTCCATCCGCGAAGCCCTTATGGAGTTGCCAAGCTGTATGGCCATTGGATCACAAGAAACTATCGGGAAAGCTACGGGATGCATGCTACTTCGGGCATACTTTTTAACCACGAGGGGGAACGTCGCGGGCCGGAATTTGTAACCCGAAAAATCAGCCAGGCGGTTGCTAGAATCAAACTCGGAAAACAAAACATTTTGGAATTGGGCAATATGGACTCCAAGCGTGATTGGGGTTATGCCGCTGACTACGTTGAAGGCATGTGGCTTATGCTGCAACAGGACGAACCGGGCGACTACATTTTGGCTACTGGTCAGACACACACTATTCGTGAATTTGCTTACCAAGCCTTTCAAGAAATAGGTATCGAACTCCAATGGGAAGGAAAAGGAGTTGAGGAAGTTGGTAAAGATGCTGCAGACGGAAAAATTCTGGTTAAAGTAAACCCTGATTATTTCCGTCCCTCTGAAGTTGATATCCTACTTGGAAATCCGGCTAAGGCAGAGCAAAAGCTGGGCTGGAAACGCAAGGTAGATTTTCCTAGTTTAGTTAAGCTGATGGTTAAGCATGACTTGGAAGCTGAATTAAAAAATTCCTAATGAAGCCAAAATTTGCCCCACGCGAAATATTTGAAGTCTTGCTTGAATGGTCGGTATTTCCAGCATTTGATTTACTACTAGAGTACGGCGATAAAGGCGTCGTTTTTGTTAGGCGCAAAATAGAACCGTATAACGATACCTGGGCTTTGCCCGGACTCAGGATGTACAAGGGTGAGGGTATTGACGATACCATAAAACGCATTGCTAAACAGGAGCTTGACTTAGATATTGATCCAAGAAAACGTGTTTTCTTAGGCCAATATGTCGGGAAATTCAAGACAGAACACCAACGGCAAGATTTATCGACAGGGTACTACATAAAACTTAAGGGTAACGAAGAGCTTAGTTTTAACAAAGATCATTTTAGTAATTTACAAGTAACTAAAACTGCGCCAAGCAATTTAGGCGCCATGTACAAATACTATTTTAAAGTGTATAAAAAACTGGTCTAGTTTAGCTTTGCGACAAAATCGTGAATTGTTTGCGGCAGGGGTATAGTTGGCCGCCAACCGACATCTTTCTTAATAGCTGAATAATCACCAAATAAAATTGGCGGATCATTGGGGCGCAGCCGAGACTGGTCGATTCGCACACTCATGTGTGAAACACCCATATGTTTCATGAGTAGGTCTAGAATTTGCTGGCCGCGCAAGGCCTTTCCGCTGCAAATATTGTAGATTGGATTTTTTAACTGAGCAGGTTTGGCAAACGCCAGTAAGCGGTAAGCACGAACTACGTCACGGACATCAGTAAAATCACGTTTGTTACTTAAATCGCCAACCTCAATATAATTTTTGTGGTGACGCAAAGCTTCTTGGAGTTGTCTAGCTAGATCCGGGACTAAAAAGCCAGGCAGCTGCCCCGGGCCAATGTGATTAAATGGTCTGGCCACGACGTAATCATGGCCATCAGCTTGATACGACTTCATAACTTCTTCTAGAGCAACTTTACTAGCCACATAACTATTGCGATTTTTGGGCGCAATAAGCGTCGCTTGTTCATTAAAAGGCGGCAGTTTACTGCTGTCGTAAACCTGGCCGCTGCTTATGGCCACAAACCGCAACTTATTATTTCCGGCTGCCAGAGCTCTGTCTGCCAGCATTTTGGTTACGTCAGTGTTTACTTTGCTATACAGCGAGGGGTCAATTGAGTCGTCATTCATCCTTGCGATTCCGGCCAAATTAATAAGACTGGTCAACGGCTTTAACGGCAATATTTTTATAAATGCCGGATCGGTTAAATCACCACCGTAGTATTTGGATACCACTGAATCAATTTCAGGTGCTAGCTCTGGCTCACGACTAACGCCAATCACTTTGACTCCAGCTTGGTGTAACTCACGAGCCAGGTGTTGGCCAACAAATCCATTAACGCCGGTTACTAAGCACTGATGCATGGTAATGACTATACCAGAATGTCTCTAAGCGACATTTAGTTTACAGGAGGCAATCAATTATAATAGAACGGCCTCTAATTATGTCCAGACTATCCAAACTAAATCCAAAAACTATTGTGCGAGTTGGTCGAAAAGCGGCGAGAAAAACGCGCGGCCGGTCTTTTATGAATTTTTACAAAGGACAGTCTTTACCGAAGGTTGTGTATAAAGGAGCACGCTTTGTTGTTAAGCATGGACCAACAAGTTCATATCAAATTTTACGACGCGAACTTTTAAAAGGCGGCGCAATTTACTTCCCAAATGGACTAGTAAGTGAGGTAAATATTGCGCGCATTAACCACTGGTACAAACACCATAAAAAGCCAGTCAGTATTGTTATTCCAAGCTATAACGACTACGATTTTCTAAAAGCTTGCATTGAAAGCATTAATCAAACTGTTGAGACCGATCAATATCATCTGTTTGTGGTTGACGATTATTGCCAAGAGGATAACCGTAAAAAACTGGCACACCTGGAATCGTCAAATGTTGAAGTTATTTTTCGAGAAGAAAATGGTGGCTTTGCAAAAGCCGTTAATACCGGCTTCAGGCAGGCCCGCAAAAAATTTCCAAAGCGCGACATAGTTTTGTTGAATAGCGATATTGTTGCTCATCAGGGCTGGCTGGCCGCTATGCAGAACGGCGCTTATGAGTTCGATAAAAAAGTCGGTATTGTGGGGCCAAAATTACTTTATCCGGACGGGCGAATTCAAAGCGGCGGCTCACATCGAAATACTGATCTGCCGGAGTGGTTTGACCATTATTATCGTTTTCAGCCGTCTGATTATGGACCAGCCAATGTGCCGCAATATTGTGTTGGGGTTACGGGAGCCAGTTGGTACATCAAAGCCAGCACCATGAACAAACTAGGTTTACTTGACGAAAAGTTTCCGTTTGCTTTTGAAGACATGGATTACTGCCTAAGAGCGTGGGATGAAGGCATCAGGGTTTTGTACTATCCGGCAGCTACCCTGACTCATGTTGAGTCAGCCGTACGTGCCAAAAACGTTGATATTAGCGAGCGCGAAAAGGCTTCGGTTCGCTATTTTTGGCAAAAGTGGGGCAACTGGCTTGATAATCGCAACGTCATTGGCAAAAGCGGCAAAATTCGAATCATATATGTTTTGCAGAGTACTGGTATAAGCGGCGGCATCCGGGTGGTGTTCGAGCATTTAAACCGGTTGCATGAAAAAGGTTATGAAACTGAACTGTGGGCTCTTGATAAAGCACCGACCTGGATGAAACTAAACGTTCCCACCCGAACCTTTAAGAATTACCAGCAGATGATAAAAGAACTGGAACAAGAAAACGCTATCAAAGTAGCAACATGGTGGGAGACTGCCTTGCCGGTTTGGCTGGCATCGATTAAGCGTGGTATCCCGGCATTTGTTGTCCAGGAGATTGAGTCATCATTTTATCCAGGTCAGCCGGAAATTCAAAAGACGGTCGTTTCTTGTTACCGCAAAGAATTTAACAATATCACTTCAGCCGAATTCACCTTAGACGAAATAAGGGCACTAAATTTAGATGCCACGCTAATCCCCTGCGGCTATGACGGCACAGTTTATAAACAACTCGCTGATATAAAGCGTGATACCAATACGTTATTGACACTAGGCCGGACATTCTTTCAAAAAAATTTCAAACAAGTTTTCCAGGCGTGGAAACTACTGGGCGAAAGCAATCAGACCAAACAGCCAAAGCTGCTGCTATTTGGTTCAGAACCGCAAATCGCCAAATGGGCTAGCGGCATTGAATACATAACTCGTCCCAGCGACGCTGATGCCAATAAGCTCTACAACCGTGCAACCGTTTTTGCTCAAACTTCCTACCATGAAGGTTTCTGTTTGCCGATAATTGAAGCTATGGCGGCTGGTTGTCCAGTAATCTGCACTGACTCGCATGGTAACAGAGGCTTCAGCCATGATGGCAAAAACTGTATTATGGTTAAGGCTGATGACAATGCTGGCCTGGCTAACGCTATCGACAAAGTCATTAGCGATCCTAAGCTTCAGCAAAAGTTGCGCACAGCTGGCTTAAAAACCGCCAAGGACTACACTTGGGACAACGTAGTTGAACAATTAGATGACTTCTATCAAAAACTTGCCAGTCAATCCAAGCATCAATATATAACTAAAGCGATGAAGAAATATGAATAACAAACCTTCCCTTTATCAACGCAGCAAGCTTGTGATTAGCAAACGTAATCGCTCACTAGTTAGTGAACTAGTTCGTAGCGACTTTAAGCTTCGTTACCAAGGTTCAGTACTCGGATACTTGTGGTCATTACTACGGCCATTGATGCTCTTTGGGGTGCTCTATATTGTCTTTACTAAGGTTATAAAGATTGGCACTGGCATTCCGCACTACCCAGCTTATCTACTACTTGGATTGGTTCTTTGGACTTTTTTTGTAGAAGCAACAATGTCCGGAATGAATGCCATAACTGGCCGCGGCGATATGATTCGCAAAGTCAGCATTCCCAAATACACAATCGTGGTAAGCACCACGGCTTCAGCGTTCGTAAACTTCTTCTTTAACATGATAGTTGTCGTAATCTTTATGATCCTTGGGCACGTGGCGTTTAGACCAACATTAATTTTTGTTCCATTTTTTATTGTGGAGTTAATTATTTTTTGTCTGGGAGTTTCCTTCCTACTGGCCACACTATTTGTAAAGTACCGAGACTTCAGCCATATATGGGAAGTAAGTTTGCAAATTCTATTCTATGCCACGCCAATAATTTATTCTTTAGCTATTGTGCCGGCTAGACTGCAAAAGCTCATGAGCCTAAACCCACTGACTCAAATTTTTCAAGACATGAGGTCAGTCATGATCACGCCAGAGGCACTAACGACTAAACAGGTATTCGGCTCCCAGCTCGGCAGGGTTCTACCGGCCTTAATTGTTTTAGCCGTAACAGTTCTTGGAGCTTGGTACTTCCGTAGTAGCTCAAAGAAATTTGCGGAGGAGCTGTAATGGACAATCGAGAGATTGCTTTACGCGTGGCAAGTTTATATAAAGATTTTGTTTTACCACATGATCAAAAAAACTCCATTAAAGAAAAACTATTGCACCCTGGAAAATCTCACAGTGAGCAACTTCACGCCCTGCACGACATTAGTTTTGAGGTTAAAAGAGGAGAGTTCTTTGGTATTGTCGGGCGCAATGGTTCAGGAAAAAGTACCTTACTTAAGATTATTGGCGGTATTTACGAACCAACCAAGGGAAATGTTCAAGTCAATGGTACGCTGACACCATTTATTGAACTGGGCATTGGTTTTAGCCCAAACTTGACTGGCCGCGAGAACGTATTCTTGAATGGGGCCATCCTGGGGCTTAGCCGTAAGGAGGTTAACCGGCTTTATCCAAAAATTGTAGCTTTTGCTGAGCTCGAAAGGTTTATGGACCAGAAGCTCAAAAACTACTCCTCTGGCATGCAGGTTCGCCTGGCGTTCTCTATTGCTATGCAAGCCCATAACGACATACTGCTAATTGATGAAGTACTGGCCGTTGGTGATGCCAATTTCCAACGCAAGTGTTTTCAAGTATTTAATGATATAAAAAAAGAGGGTAATAAGACTGTCATCTTTGTTACGCACGATATGGGTGCAGTCCAGAAATTTTGTGACCGTGCCATGATGATTCAAGACTCAGAAATAGTGAAAATTGGTAATTCCCGCGAAGTAGCTTTGCTCTATGAAGTAGCCAACGCCAAAGCCGAAGCCAAGCAAGGCGGCAGTTCAGCGCGACCAGAAAACCCTGTTGTTAAGCTAAATAGTATGCACTTAAAGGGTGGTGCTAAGGATAGCCGGAGCGTATCTCTTAAGGACACCATCGCCATTGATGTTGACTTCACGGTACGAGAAGCAACGGCAATCCAAGTTAATCTCTTCCTAGTGACGCCTGATGGCCGATACCTTGCTGGCATTAACACCACCAAAGACCTCAAGCAATATACACCCGAACCCGGCAAGCACACTATTACCTGTAAACTACCAGCTTCTCAGCTTACCAAAGGTTCGTATCGAGTCAACGCGGCCTTGTATACCTATGCTGAACTCAACTCCAGTGAAACGCCCGTGTTGATTGATATTCTCGATACGGCTTATGGCACTGACACCCCACAATTCAAAGTTACGGAGGATGGTCCAAATACCAGTGGCGAATTTAATATGCAGGGCGCATGGTCCAATGAGTGAGTAAATGAAATCGAAGAGAATTGCCAAAAGTGTTATTTATCGGCTGCCAAAAATTGGTTCTTATATTACTGGAATGCAGGATGAGTTAGCAGGTCACCGTGAGGCCATTGCGCGGCTGGAACTTCGTAACGAACAGTGGGCCGACGAAGTAAGAACCCTGCGCGGCGATCCAGGGTCGCTGAAGATTGTTTGGCCGGTCCGTGAGTCTGACATTGTAGCGGCTGATTGGCAAAAACCGGTAAAAAGGCTGACGAGGAAAGGGCATAAACCCCCTTTTAAAATTACCTGGGTTGTGCCACCCATGGGACCAATCTCTGGCGGCCACTTAGACATCTTTCGCGCGGTTGAGTACCTTGAGTCTCGTGGCCATCGCTGCCAGGTTCACTTCTACGATCCACTACTAGCGTCATCCATGGAGATTATTCATGAAAACCTCCCCAAATATGGCCGGGTCAAGGCGAAACTATTCTACAATCAGATTGATAAAATTGAAGACTGCGACGCGATATTCGCGACTAATTGGCACACTGCCTACCCGGTGTTTAACTACAAAGGGAGTGCTAAAAAGTACTACTTTGTGCAAGACTTTGAACCGTATTTTGATCCGGTGGGTAGCTATTATATGTTCGCCGAGAATACTTATCGTTTTGGTTTTCGGGGTATAACGCTTGGCCGCTGGCTCACCGAGAAATTAAGTACTGAATACGGTATGAAAAGTGATTATTTTGAACAGGGCGTTAATCCGGCACACTATAATTTAACTAATCCCCGGCGCACTCGAAAGCGAATTTTATTCTATGCCCGTCCAGTTACGCCCCGACGTGGCTTTGAACTCGGTGTTGCGGCGCTTGAAATATTCCATAAGGCCCATCCAGATTATGAAATTGTGTTTGTGGGCTGGGATATCTCTCCCTACGAAGTTCCTTTCCCATATGTAAACAAAAGCATCCTTAATGCCGAACAACTGAATGACCTTTATAACAACTGCGCTGCCGGCATGGTCTTGTCTCTGACTAATATGTCACTATTACCACTAGAAATGATGGCGGCCGGTTGTTCGCCAATTGTAAATGATGGTCCACAAACTAAGCAAGTTCCTTATAGCAAACATGTTCGCTACGCTGCCGCCCAGCCTAGTACGCTCGCCAAAGCCCTGCATGAGGCCGTCACTGTGGCTTCACCGACCAAACAAGTTGGCGAACTGGCTGCCTATGCCGAACAATTTCACTGGAACGATGCCTTCAAAAAGATTAATGATATCTTGGTTGACGAACTGAGCTAACTTTAGTTTTGAGCGCGGTAGCCGGTTTGCTATCATATTACCTTAATGACTGAGTATGAAAAGAGCGTTGTTTCGGGGACAAAACTAGAGCCCCTTTTTAGTCTTGGCGAGCTTTATGTTTCAGATTTCTTAAAACCAGGTGAAGAGCCCAAGGGACCACCCTGCGAGCTAGCTTTGGGCTTTGACCCAATCAGTAAAGCTGTACAATTAACCAAGCAGCCAGATGCTTCTTTAATGTGGGGCAGCATGTACTATTACCGTAGTGCTGTGAATCCGTCCATGATGATTGCTCTGGCCGACTTAGCCGATAAGACCTGCAAGAATGTTCCACAAAAAGCTGGCAAAGGTGTTTATTTGGACATTGCTTCTAATGATGGATATTTACTATCGACGGTTGATGGCAGTAAGTACCACAGGGTTGGAATTGATCCATCTGATTACCCAGAGGCTGACGAAAACTCCGACACCGTCATTCGTGATTACTTTTCAGCCAAAGCGTTTAGGAGTGCTGGTTTTAAACAAGCCGATCGCATTAGTTGTGCTGCTTGTTTTTATGACCTAGCTAATCCCCAGGAGTTTTTGAAGGATGTTCACTCCATTTTGACAGACGATGGTTTATTTACTTTGCAGCTTTCTTATACACCTGCCAATATATTGCAAACTGAACTTGGTGTAATTTGCCACGAGCACCTAATGTACTACAATCTAACTTCACTAAAATGGTTGCTCGATCGCGCCGGCTTTGTAATTAAAGACTTGGAGCTAAACAATGTTAATGGCGGATCGATTCGCTTGTATATTCAAAAAGAAGGTGCACCAGATAACTACCTAACAGCCGCTGACCGTGACATTTGTAAAATTCGCATTGATTCATTGTTGGAGTGGGAACAAAATAATGGCTTTAACGACAAAAAAGTTTACCTGGATTTTTACAAGCGAATCCTAGATCTTAAAAAGCAGACTTACAATTTTATAAAGAAAGCAAAGGGCCAAGGCAAATCGGTTTGGGGCTATGCGGCGAGCACCAAAGGGAATACTTTGTTACAACTTTTCAATTTGAACCACGAACTTATTGATGGCATTGCTGAAAAACAAGCCGTAAAATGGGATCGCCGAACAATTGGTACTGGTATACCAATTTACTCTGAAGACGATATGCGCGTAGCTCAACCCGACTACTTACTGATTTTACCCTGGTTCTTTAAACAGACTTTTATTGAAAGAGAAGCTGAGTACTTGCGGCGCGGCGGCGTAATGATCTTCCCGGCTCCAGAATTTTCGACGTACGCCGAACCCAAACCGGCCAAATCAAAGCCAAAAACTACGGCTATAAAATAATTATTTATCGCGCTTAAGGCGCAATCTTGGTACCAATAACAGATTTATGAGTATTGTGTTTTTGGGAATCTTGGATTTGCCCATCTCGCGATCATGCAACATGATTGGCACCTGAGAAAAACTTTTACAGTGTTTTAAGGCTTTATATTTAAGTTCAATAAAGAAACCATAACCACCCGCTTCTAGGTTGTCTATATCAATGTCCTTTAACAGTTTGGTGCTAAATAAATTTAGGCCGTTGGTGTAGTCAGTAATGGTACTACCCAAAAAGGTACGAGTGTACAGATTGGCACCTTTACTTAATATTCGCCGATGCCAACCCCAATCAGCAATTCCACCGCCCTTCATATAACGCGAAGCAGTCACAAAATCGCGTCCGGCCTTGGCTTCTTTGACCAGATCGGCAATATACTTAGGGTCATGCGAAAAATCAGCGTCGATTTGAATGATATAGTCGAAATTCTCTTTTAGCAGGACTTTAAAGGCATTAATATAGGCACGTCCCAAACCATCTTTTTTAAGGCGAATCAAGGTGC
>CAYVSP010000004.1:0-10247 GCA_964453655.1 uncultured Candidatus Saccharibacteria bacterium | reverse complement strand
AAGGCATTAATATAGGCACGTCCCAAACCATCTTTTTTAAGGCGAATCAAGGTGCGGACTCTAAAGTTATTGCCAGCTGCTTTTTTACCAACTGCCTCGGCCAGCTTTGCAGTGCCATCTGGAGAATTATCATCAGCCACCACTAGAGTAAAATCGACATCTGTGATTTTTTTGCAGACGTCGGCAACCTGGCTAATCAACTTTTCAATATTACCAGCTTCGTTATAAGTTGGCGTAATAATAGCAATTTTCATTAACAACTCTTTAACGTCCTTTAGGCACTCTTAAAAACTTCAAATACCATAGTATCAGTAAATTAGCGTAGCACAGAGCTTAGACCTAAAATAAACGATTCCATCTAAATTAGTTTTGACCAAACGTTACGGTATTCCAGGGAGGTCTACCGGCATTATTATAAAGAACTAGATTGCCGTCTTGTTGAATGACTAATCGCGAGGAGCCGCGGCCATTGGTTTGGCTGTTCCAAAGCGGGCGCATACTCCAATCGTAAACTACCAGATTGCCATCGTCTTGCAGCCAAAGAAAGCGGGCATTTCGACCAAATGTTACAGTATTCCAGAGCGCTCTATTGGTAACGTTTGAATACAATACGACGTTTCCGTCTTTCTGAAAGGTTAAACGATAGTGGCGATCAGCTGTTTCTAGTTGCTGACCGGGGAACATCCAGCCACTGTTCAGTCGAACATTCACATAGCTTAAGTTGTCAGGGTTTTGAAACGTAACTGTGTTCCAAAGCGGCGAGTTATTGGCATCGTATACAACTAAGTTGCCGTCGGTCTGCAGTTTCAGATAAGCGCCTGGATGGCCTTGGGTATTGGTTGACCAGGTGGTGCCATTCTTGAAGTAGATTACTAAGTTGCCATCAGCTCCCATTTCTAAGCGGTCAGCCGCTTTGCCAAACGTGACTGAGTTCCAAATGGATTTGAAGTTGGTATATAAAACGAGGTTACCGTCATCCTGCAGAGTTAGAACCGACTGGCTATCGGGCGAGAGCAAGTATTGACCAGACCTAATAACAGCACCTGAGGCTAATATATTACTGTTGGAATTATCAGCTGCGGCCGGCGAAACGACATTAATAATAACTGAGGTGCTAAGATCATTCATCCAAGTGATATTTTCTGCGACCAGGTTAAAGTATTCCTGATACGTACCAGTAGTTTGGGGAGCAGTTAAAACAAATTCAAATGTGCCAACACCACCAGGTGGTACGGAGCTTTCAAGTAATTGAGTGGGACGGTAGGCGTTTAGCCAGGTTGCATCATAAAACTGGCTGGTGCGTTGCATCGGCTTAAAGGTGCCAAGGCGTACAACAGATTGATCCCAAGTTTGATTGCCCATATTTAGAGCCTGCATGCGAATATAAACTTTGCCGCCGGGTGCCACAGTGGTGTCATTAGTAAAGCCTTGAGTCCTTTGAGCATTACTGTAGATCTGAAAGGATGTCATTGCCCAGGCGAAGGGTATATTGGTTTGAGTTGAGCCGAACCAATCATTAAAAAGTCGCCAAAAATTGCGGTTACCATAGGCACTACAGCTATCACCAGTGCCATATAGATTGTTGAGGGCAGCTGCGTTTGGTTGATAAGGGGTGTAATTATATAAAGCTGCGGTAGCACCATTCTGGATGGCAACTGGTGAGCTACCACAGCCGGCATTAGGGTTATATTGAATATTACTTGTACGACCAGCTGCAAAGTTAAACACATCAGGCTGTCTTATATATCTCTGAAATTGGTGAGCGGCATTGTAGACTTGATTAAAGAAGCCATAATACTGGCTATCACAGGCAGCGGTATCCGGGCAACCGTAGCCAGTGGCAATTCTGTATTGAATCTCCCATGGCCAATCATCAGTGACCAGTGATTCTTCCTTCTGGAGAAGCACAATCAGCGTTTTAGGGCTAACACCACAAGCTTGGGCAACATCAAATATAATTTGAGCAGCGGTTTTATGTGCGCCGGTAATGCCCCCGCCGCAATAAGCATCCGCCGCTTTACTGGGCACATCTTGCGAATAATCCTTTAAGCAAGTAAAGGGTGGCGGGTAGCCGTTCATAGTACCCCATTGAGCACGCGTATAATTGTCGTGCCCTGATGGTTGTGTGCCATTGGTATCACATACTGGTACTTTGGCACTCAAAAAGTTTTGTACGTCGCCGGCATTCAGGCTGTTCGGATTAAAGAAAACATCCATATTAATAATATTGGAAGCATTAAACTGACTGCCGGACAAAGCCTTAACATGGCTGATTAGTATTTGCGAACCCACTAGTCCACCTAAAAGCACTAGGCTTAGTAAGAGGAGTTTAGTGTTGCGAAAAATTCTCATACTTTTATTATGCCTTAAAATGTTTGTGTTTGGGATGAACCCTCAGCAGCGGCTGAGCTGTACTTAACGACGACTGACCAACCATTTTGATTAGGCAGATTTGGCATAATTGGTGCACACTGCGTGTAAGAAACATTGCTGAAACCTTGGGAAGTTCTAGTAATTACTGTGCTACCTTGGGTAAATGTAGCGCTGCAGGTGCCATTGTCCTCGATGACCCCCGCCGCATAGGAGTTGATTGAACTGTAAGTAGCATTAGTTATAAAAACAGTAACCTGCTTTTTATTTCCTGTCGAGGGGTGATTTGATGAATTTTGGTTATTTTGCTGATCAACGATATTATCCTTGTTCTGTTGTGCTTCACTTTTTTCTTGTTCTGTTGCCGGAGCTAGGTTTACTCCCTCAGGCGCCGCCGGTTGATTGTCTCGGTTTACTAGCGCATACACACCAGCGCCAAGAACTAGTGCAATTGCAGCCATAGCCAACCATTTTGACCAGGGGTTTTTAAACAATCTTTTGCCGCTTTTTGTCTTATCCATAACACTTAGATATTACCATAAAATGTCACTAAAAGCAAGAGCGTTTTGATGAGTATTGCTGTGCTAGAGAACGTTGCGCAAACCTTCCATGGCTGGTAGTCGGGCAAAGATCTCCGCTCGAGGTAGGCCAATGACGTCTGGCCGAGTCTGCTTAGCCAGTTCGTAAACAGTTCTTACACCGGTACCGATGTAGGTAATTGCGCCATCCATTGGCAAACTATCAATAGCTGCGTCAATCAGCGGGGCGATCTTGTCAACCGTATCACCGATAGTCAACATGTCAGTGGGGGCTTTGGGGTACTCAAACGGGTCATACCGGAAACTGGTGCGAATAATGTGTGAACCATGTTGGTTCAGCCGAACTTCAAACTCACCTTGTATTTTGGTCAAAATATAGAAGTTATAAGGTTCCACAGCACTCTCTGTGCTGATGTAGATTATCGGACAGTTAGCTTGAGCAACTAGATTACGCGTACCCAAGACATTAACCTTAAAACACTTTGCCGCCTCAACGGGATCATTATCGGGCTTAAGGGTTTCGGTATAGGCGGCAGAGTGCACAATCAAGTCAATATTATGCTTTCCGATATACCTAAGTATGCTATCCGGATCGGTTATATCCATCTCTTGGTGGCTTGGAGCGGTATACTTGCGCTGTTTTTGCAGCACTTGCCCCAGCTGGCCAGACCCGCCAGTCAGTAAGATATTCATAAATCATTCTCCTTCGAATATAGTAGCAGTTAATAGCTTAATAAGCATGCGTCTCCTAGTGTTTGCAAGGAGTTGACCATTATACTGCGCGACAGTAACCCCAAAAAGTTATTTTGTGAGAATTATATGCCACGATGACGGGTTAGATGGTATGTCTACAAATTTCTTGCCGGCATCGAATTCTTTAATGCCTTTATTATATTGAGCGGTATAATCTTTAAACTGCTTCTCAACAAAAAATGTCTGGTAATGTAATGAAGTTAGCAGGCCAAACGCAATGAAAATAGCCATGCAAGCATAACGTGCCTTGGGCATTAGTATTACTGTAGAAATCTTCACCAAAATGATAGATACAAAGAGCACTCCGTACACAAAATAGCGGCTACCGCCCACTACAACTGCCATGGTTTTAAGTGCATCTACAGGGAGCTTAACCGACAGAGTAGGACTTTTTATGGATGCAAAGGTCATGCCAGCCAAGAAAAATAATAGATACCAAACTTGTTTATTACTACGTTTTATGACCACAATGGTTGCAACTAAAAGGACAAACATGGATAAAAACACCGTGAAAACAGGGAATCGGTGCGCAGAGTATTCTGCAATAGGAATATCTTGGCGACTAAAACGCAAAGCAGGTATAAACATTTGGTTGTAAATCTCAAGCAATGTGTATTTAGATAATAACGAAAATAAGGTAACTGGCGAACGGCTCACATGAGTAGTGATGTATCGGACTGCCTGTAAAATGCTTCCAGCTATTGCTGCGTATAAGAAAAAAGAATCTTTACGCTTGTATTTGAACTTTTCAAACAACCCAATTGGTACAAAAAACCAACAAAAAGGCAAAGTCAGACAGGTTAGTACAAAAAAAATCTTCTCGCAAATGTTTACTACAACCCACCTGGAGCTGCGAGCAGTCATTATCAGGGCGCCGATGATGCCGATTAAGAAAATAGAGTTCGAAAAGTTAAAAAATAACTCATAAATATTGCTGACTAAGATTAGCGAAAGCAACATAAAAATTCTTTCATAATTGGTTGTAAAAATCTTCGTACGAGGAGAGAACAAATAATATGCTAGTAATCCAAAAAAGGCCCAAGCAGTGGTAACGAATATTAAAGGAGCCAGGCTTAATGACAAGTGGGCTACTGTATAGCCAAATAAACGTTCGGTTATATGGTAAAAACCATTTACAGGTTGCACGAGGGCAGTGAGTGACTTGTTATGACCTTCGGCCAGCCATAAAACGCCGTCTTCTGCAAAAAGTTGTGGCTTAAAGAGATACTGACTAGCCCGAATTAAGTAACCAAGCGACGCCAATAATACTAAGAGTGCTGTTTGCCAACCAGACAGCGGGTCTTTTAGTTTTTTTAATACTGCGTTTTTGCTGAATTTCATTGCATTTACTATATCATTAGTAAAACTAATCGCTTTTTCGGTCTTCGGCTATAATACTCTACAACAATGACTAATAAAAAAGCGCAAAAGCGCTCAGCTAGGCTTCACCCTATGCTACAAAAGCTGCTGATTTATTTTGCAGTGCCAGCTTTTATCTATTTTATCTTCTTTACCATATATAGCTGGCCATGGATGCTACATTTTAATACTCACTTTTTTACTGACAACGGCGATGGCCTACAAAATGTCTGGAATATGTGGTGGGTCAATAAAGCGGTTACTAATTTGCACCAATTACCTTGGCACACCATGTACCTGCATTATCCCTATGGCACAACTCTGATTGGCCAAACACTTAACGCCTTTAACGGTTTTGTAGGGGTAGTATTGCTTAAAGTCTTTAGCTTGGCGCAAGCCTATAACATTATGGTGATTTTTTCGTTTGTATTTGGCGGCCTGTCGATGTTTTGGCTGTGCCACTACTTTACTAAAAAATACATTCCAAGTTTAATGGGCGGCTTCATCTTCACGTTCTCAAGCTACCACTTTGCGCACGCGGTCGGACATATGCAGCTAGTATCTCTGGAGTGGATACCTTTGTTTATTTTGTTGTGGTGGAAACTACTCAAAAGACCACGTTATCGCAATGCCATTGGTGCCGCAGTTGTACTACTTTTGATATTACTATGCGACTATTATTACTTCTTATACTCAGTTGGACTGGCTGGCCTAATACTTTTTTACTTGTTGTGGCGTAAGCAGATACCCCCTATAAAAGAAAAGCAAACTTGGCGTCCGTTACTTGTCTTTATAATAATCAGCATTATTTTAGTTTTGCCACTACCACTTGCTCTCTTGTCCGCCAATCATCATGATCCTCTGCAAGGTTCTCACCCGGGACGCATTTTTAGCACAGATCTACTAACACCTTTTATTGATGGTGGGTTTTGGCGTTTTCACTATTTAACAGATGGCTACTGGCACCTAATTAAAGCTGGACCAGTTGAGGGAACAGTCTACCTCACGCTTTCAGTTCTAACTCTATTAATAATTGCCATCTGGAAGAGGGCTAAAGTTCATCAAGATGTTGTGTTCTGGCTAGGAGCAGCCGTTATCTTTGGAATATTAAGCTTAGGATCGCATCTCATGATCTTTGGCTATAGCATCAACCATTCTTGGCTACCATACGCATTGCTAGAAAAAATTTTGCCTGAACTCAAACTCTCTGGCGTTCCAGTACGAATGATGGTAATGACCGGTTTTGCTACGGCTGTTATCTCAGCCATGGTGCTGGCCAAACTCGATATATCTAAACGCCGCGGCCAGCTGCTCATGGCAATCTTTGCTTTGGTGCTAGTGATTGAACTTTGGCCATCCGCACTACCAAATAATCCGGTTGGCCATCCACATTATGTCGATGCGCTGAGCAATTTGCCGGCAACGGGTGGAGTACTAGATAATGGTGCAGTAAGCGAAGCAGCTCAACTATATGACCAAACTATCGACGAAAAGCCCATACCGCTTGGCTACATTTCACGAACACCGTTAAGCGTGGCTAACAAAGATGCTGGTTTTGTAAAAAGTCTTGACATCCCTGAAGGCTATAAAAATTTATGCAAAGACTACAAAATTCGCTACTACACCACCCCAATCTACCGGCCGCTCAAGGGTGTCAATTTTCCTGAGGTATATAAAGACAACTCGACCATTATCTATGATCTTAAAAATAGCCCAAACTGCTAGCTTAGATTACTTATTTTTACGAATTGTTAGGTTAAAATAAACAATTTCCCAAATGGCTTTGAGGCCGTCGCGGAAACCAATTTTTTTGCCTTCTTCTTTACTGCGGCCATAGTAAGAAATGCCGATTTCATAGACTGCTACTTTTGATTTAGCAATGCGTGCCGTAATCTCCGGTTCAAATCCAAATCGCTGGGCTTGCAAGTGCTGACCTAGCTCACGAGCCAAGTCGCCTTTCATCATTTTGTAGCAGGTTTCCATATCGGTGAGATTAAGGCCCGTAAATAAATTAGAAAGAAACGTCAGAAATTTATTAGCTACTTGGTTACGGTAGTAAATTATACGATGTGGTTCACCGCCAATAAAACGAGAACCGTAGACCACATCAGCATGACCTCGCTCAATAGGATATAGTAATCGCTTGTATTCCTGGGGGTCATATTCCAAATCTGCATCTTGCACCACAACAACATCGCCAGTGCTCTCTAGGATGCCGCGCTTCAAAGCCGCTCCTTTGCCTTGATTAACTTTTTGGAAAAGAAGTTTTAAATCTTTGTTGTTGGCAGCTAGTTTTGTAAGGATGTCGCGGGTGCCATCTTTTGAGCCATCATCGATTATGAGAATTTCTTTTTTAGTTGAACCTAAATCCACCTCATCGACTTCCTGTAGGATTTTCTCAATCGTCGCTTTCTCGTTGTAACATGGAATAACGATAGATAATTTTTTTGCTTTGGCCATTGCCCTGGAAGTCCTTTATAATCAGATGACATGCTAGCACAAAGATTGTGTGATTGTATAGGTTTAGTGAAATGAAGAAATACCTACAAATAGACTTTATACGCTTTTGTATTGTCGGGTCAGTCGGTTTTTTCGTGACCTTAATTCTCAAAGCATCGGTTTTTAAAAATGTCGAAACAACGCTGGCGTTTTTTCTAAGCAGCGAAGGAGGCATGCTGTCTAACTTCGCCTTTCATGAAAAATGGACCTATAATCAAGTTGATCATCATGATAAATCGTTAGCCAAAAAGTTTTTGCACTTTCAGCTTAGTTCACTCAGCGGCATAGTTATTTTAACTGCGATCAGCTCAGTAGGAGTGAATGTATTTCATCTGTCTGACTTTTTAAGCCTGGCAATAGCTGCCGGCATTACCATGTTTTGGAATTATTTCTGGACCAAGTTTTATATTTTTAAAGGAAAAACACCTGCGCCGCTCTTGAATCCAGAAGAAACGGTTCCTGAAAAAGTGGTTGGCCCGGGCCGATGAATATCTCTGTTATTGGTACTGGCTATGTCGGTTTAGTAACAGGGACATGCCTGGCCGAAGAAGGCAACAGCGTTCACTGCATCGATATTGACGAACATAAAATCAAGCAGCTCAGTGACGGTAAAGTACCAATTTATGAACCCGATCTTGATAAGTTATTCGCTCGGAACACTAAAGAAAACAGATTAAAATTTACCACTAGCCTAAAAGACGGCGTAGAAGGCGCTGCAGTAATTTTTTTGGCATTGCCAACACCGCCCAATGAAGACGGCTCAGCCGATCTTTCTTATATTTTAGACGTCGCCGAAAAGCTTGGTCCTTTACTCAAAGATTACACAGTTATTGTTAATAAAAGCACCGTACCGGTTGGTACAGCTGAAGCGGTATACAAGCGTATTGCAGCAAACACACGTGCCCAATACGATGTTGTTTCTAATCCCGAATTTTTGCGCGAAGGGTTTGCCATCGAAGACTTTATGAAACCGGACCGCGTAGTTATTGGCTCGTCTTCCAAGCGAGCGAGCGCCATTATGCAGAAACTCTTCATGCCTTTTGTACGGCAGGGCAATCCAATCTATTTCATGGATGAACGTTCAGCTGAGCTTACTAAATATGCGGCTAATTCGTTTTTAGCAACCAAAATTTCTTTCATGAATGAAATAGCCAATCTGGCCGAGGCGGCCGGCGCCAGCATTGATGATATCCGCCTAGGTATTGGCGCTGATGCCCGCATAGGTAATCGTTTTTTGTTTCCGGGCATTGGCTATGGCGGCAGCTGCTTTCCTAAGGATGTTAAGGCACTTAGACAAACCGGCCGGCAGCATGACTATGAGTTACGTATTCTGGCAGCAGTGGAGGATGTTAATACTACTCAAAAACAGCGTTTGCCTGACAAGGTAAAAAACTATTATAAAAACGAACTTGAGGATAAGACATTTGCCTTGTGGGGTTTAGCTTTTAAGCCTGACACTGATGATATCCGTGAGGCACCGTCACTTGATATTATTAAAAGTCTGACCGACAGCGGCGCGCATATTATTGCTTATGACCCTGAAGCACTCGAGAACGTCAAAAAAGTAACGACCAGTAATAAGAAACTTCGTTTTAGCGACAATCAATATGATGCCCTAAAAGGAGCGGATGCATTACTTATTGCAACCGAATGGGGAGAATTTCGGGCACCCGATTTTGCTAAAGTTAAACGTCTGCTTAATAAACCAGTTATTTTTGATGGGCGGAATTTATACGACCCCCTAGAAATGAAGGACCTGGGTTTTTATTATGAAAGTATTGGTCGGAAAGTAGTTACGATAAATGGCTAAAACAATTCTCGTAACGGGAGGAGCCGGACACGTTGGCTCGCATGTTGTTGAAAGGTTGCTGACAGATCCAAAAAACAAAGTCATTATTCTTGATAATTATTTTACTGGCAAACAGCAAAACTGTATAAAAGGTGCCATATATCGCAAGGGACATACCAAACACATTGCCAAATTGGTGCCGGAGAGACCAGACATTGTCTACCACCTTGGGGAATATGCAAGGGTAGCACCGTCTTTTGATGAACCCGAGAAAGTATATGATTTAAATATTCTTGGCACTTTTTCGGTCGTTGAATTTTGCCGCAAACGAAGCGTTGGCAAACTAGTTTATGCTGCCTCCAGCACCAAGTTCGCACTTGAAGGCAATGGCCGGCATCAAAACCCATACTCATTCACCAAAGCTACTAACGTCGATCTCATCAAGGATTATGGCGAATGGTACGGGCTACCTTACGCGATTTGCTACTTTTATAATGCTTTCGGCCCGCGCGAAACAGGTACCGGCAAGTACTTCACTCTAATTGCTAAATTTGAGCAGGATTATTTGCATGGTCGTCCGCTTACCGTTGATCCGCCTGGCACTCAAAAACGCAATTTTACCTATGTTAAGGATCTCGCCCGCGGCATTACTTTAGCTGGCGAAAAAGGTCGCGGCGACGGCTATTCGCTCAACAACGAGAAACAATTTTCAGTGCTTGAGATCGCCCAAGCATTTGGTGGCGACATGGTATTTACCGATCGCTATTCAGGACGCTCGGGCACAACCGATATTTCTGAAAAAGCCCGCAAAGAACTTGGCTGGGAAACAACACTTGACGTCTTAGATTACATTAAAGATTTTGTAACGGCTCATCCCAAAAGAACTAAACTTGTTCAAGTAAATTGAGGAGATATTGGCCATAACCAGACTTGGTTAG
>CAYVSP010000003.1:0-44902 GCA_964453655.1 uncultured Candidatus Saccharibacteria bacterium | reverse complement strand
CCGGCAATGTTATCGTTGACTGTTACTGCACTGATAGGTGTATTACCGGTATTGGTTACTGTAAAGGTGTAAGTCACAGTACTGCCAGGTGTGGCTGAGGTCGGACCTGATTTAACGACTTGGATAGATGGGTGCAACACGACTAGGGTGTGTTCGTCGGTATCTGTAACTGTTTTTTGTAGCGAGTCAGTGCCGCTGGCAATTACGTGGTTTGTAACATCAGCAGTTTGTGATGAAGGTATTGTGTAGGTTGCTGTGCAAGTGGTTGACGCACCAATATCCAAAGTATTATCGTTACATACTTCACCGATTGCAATGTCGTCATCTATACCAACGTTGTTAAGGGCAATGTCTCCGGTATTGGTCACAGTAAAGTGATAAGTCACGGTGTCGCCTTGGAACGCAGTTGCTGGACCTGACTTAACAACCTGGATGGATGGATGCAGCACATCCAGATGGTGGTAATCAGTGTCACAAACTTGCGTTTGGTTAAGGTGTCCACATGCTGTTACGGTATTATTGACATTTGCTATCTGAGGGGTTGGAATTACGAAGTCTTTGGTGTATATCCACGTTTCGGTGGTTTGCAAAATACCGTCATTATTACTGTCACCCGATTGATAGTTACCGACACCAGCTACATTATCGTTGACGGTTATGTTATCCAGCGGCGTATCACCAGTATTAGTTACGGTGAATGTATAAGTCACGGTGTCGCCTTCATGAGCGGTTGCTTGGCCGCTTTTGACGACATGGATTTGAGGATGGGGAACGTCGTTGTTGGTAATTGTGCAGGTTTTCGTTTCACCTATGGCTATTGTACCGCTACAGTTGGCTCCAATACTCTTGGTATAGCCGGCATCGGCCAACTCATCGGCTGAATAACTACCCTCGTTCAGATTAATGGTTGTACCACCCTCATCGCCAGGGAAGTTAGGAACCACAACTGAATTACCGCTGACTGTCATAGTGAAATCATCAGCTGACTCAGTACCGCTATTATCGTTAATAACGTGCTTTTTGACTATCAACTTTGGTTGAATAGCTGTGTTAGTCAAAGTACAAGATGAAGTAACACCAATACTTAACATAATTCCGATGGCTGAGTTGCCCATAGTGCAGTCACCGCTTATGCCAGTTAAACTATAACCAGTCTGCTGGGTTTCACTAACGGTGTGGCTACCAGCATTAAATTGGGTGTTTGTAGCACCATTGGTTACCTGTGTGGCGTCAACGAAGAGTGGGAAGAGACTAGCATCCAGCGGTGTCCCATAAGGGTTGCTGACTAGCTTGTTAACAATGACCGATGGCGGGATATCATCGTTGGTAATGGTACAGGTCGCATTCTGGCCAAAAGATAAGGTAATGCTACCATTGGTTGCACAATCGCCGCCCCAAGAGCTAGCTGAATAATTAGGCAGTGTAACTTCGCTAGCGCTATGCTGACCAGGAGCTACGGTTACTGGAGTAGACCAAGCCACATTGTTGCCGTCGATCTTACCCTGGAAATCATTAGCTGTCTTGGTGCCGCCGTTATTGTTTGTAACAGTTTTTACTAACGTCAAAGTTGGCTGTGCAATGTCGTCATTGGTGACGGTACAGGTTTTAGTTTCGCCGATAGCTATGGTACCGCTACAGTTGGCGCCTAAGCTTTTTGTATATCCGGCAACAGCTAACTCATCTACAGAGTAATTGCCCTCATTCAAATTAATGGTTGTACCGGCTTCATCACCAGGAAAGTTTGGAACTACGACCGAATTACCGCCAACTGTCATGGTAAAGTCACTAGCCGTCTTCGTCCCATTGTTGTCATTAATGACGTGCTTCTTAACAATTAGCTTTGGCTGAATAGCTGTGTTGGTTAGGGTACAGGTTGATGTGGTTCCTATGCTCAACATTATATTTATAACTTGGAAATTATCGATCGAGCAATCACCCGTAACACCAGTAAAGCTGTAGCCTGTTTGTTGCGTTTCACTTACGGTGTGATTACCGGCATTAAACTGGGTATTTGAAGCCCCGTTGGTTACTTGAGTAGCGTCAACAAACAATGGGAATGAATTGGCGCTGAGGGCAGTGCCATAGGGATTGCTGACTAGTTTGTTAACAATAACAATAGGAGGCTTATCATTATTTGTAATAGTACAAGTGGCGTTTTGCCCAGCCGCTAGTGTAATGGTGCCGTTAGCTGCACAGTCACCACCCCAAGAGCTGGCTGTATAGGAAGGTAGAGTAACCTCACTGGCTGTATGTTGACCGGCTGTTACGACTACCGGAGTAGACCAATCAACATTGTTTCCATCTATTTTTCCTTGAAAGTCACTAGCCGTTTTGGTCCCACCGTTATCGTTGGTAACAGTCTTAACCAACTTAAGAGTTGGCGGTGGAACAACATCATCATTTGTAATAGTGCAGATTTTGGTTTCACCGGCTGCAAAGGTACCAGAACAGCCGGCGCCCAAAGTTTTTGCATAATCAGCCACAGGGCTTTCATCTACGCTATAAGCACCGGTACCAACTTGTACGGTCGTACCGGCTTCACTCCCAGGGAAAGAACTTTGCGACGGATTATTAGCCGTCACATTCATAGTGAAGTCACTAGCCGTTTTGGTTCCATTATTATCATTAATAACGTGCTTAACTACGATCAAGTTCTGGATGTTGGCCGTGAAACAACCATTGCCGAGAGGTGTATTGGCATTCTTTTGTATAGAGTTGTCATCGTTGTGATTGTTGCCACCCGCAACAAGATGGTCTGATTTGGGCGTTCTTGGAAAAGTATTATTTCCCTCATTAGCATGAATGTCATATGTTACGACACAAGGGCTGATTGAGGTTGTGCCAGCCGGGTAGGTGTGTGAAAGCGGGCCCCAATTACCGGAATTATAATCATTAGCTACGCTGTAAGTACCACAGTATGTAGTACCAGCATATGGCGCATTTGTTACCGGGTTTATTGTGCCTGCCGGGTTAGCTAAGTAGTGAACAGTATTATCGGCCGGATTCAAGCTATTACTCGCAGCGGCCCCCACATCAACTGTCGTGCCGTTGATAGTACCAACCGTGTTGCCAGGCTGAGAAGAGTCATTCCAGTCAACTGCCGATCCAACGCCAAAACGGTCTAAATTACAATCGCTATTATGAGTTGTCCACTGCCACTGGCCATTTACTGTAACAGTTACAGTACTATCGCCATTGACAACAACTTGCCCGACTGTAGAGGCGGGGATAGGATCAGCTGCGTCGGCAAAAACACGAGAAACGGGTGCAATTAAACTAAGAAGAAAGACTGCAAATACACCAAACAATGATAAAGATCGTAAAATTGTTAAAAATTTACGATTTAATATACTCATAATGACACCTCGCCTAGATTATTGTTGTTAGTCTATTTCGGCGCTTTAGGTGCTGCTTTTAGCACCAAAGTTACCTACCCCACTTAGAGCTTTTTGCCCGGGTAGTTTGTATTTGATTTGGACTATATACTACTTAAGGGACAATTGCAAGGCTAGCTTTTGCAGAACATTTACACTTTTTATTACATAGAAGCCATCTATAATTGAGGTATGAAAAAGAAGCACAACAAGCGTTTACGCGCCGTTAATGACATTCTCAGCGTAATCGCAGTGCTGATTGGACTCTACTTAATAGCGCTACCATATCTACCTAACTTGTGGTGGTGGTACACCAAGCGCGTAACTGTCCAGCCTCCTAATTCGGTGGTTCAAGTAACCGACAATCAACCAAGCAACCAAAAACAACCTATACCACAGGGGATGCTGATAACTATTCCAAGAATGGACTTAAAAGAGCATATCAATAACGGTCCGACTTTTTCTGAATTAAACAAGGGTATTTGGCATTTGCCTAACAGTAGTACGCCGCAGCAGGGCAGTAATACTGTCATGGCTGGCCATCGCTTTACGTACACCTCACCAAAAGGCGTCTTTTATTTCTTGGACAAAATAGAACTGAATGACCGCATAACGGTTGACTGGGACAATCAAGAATACACCTATAAAGTTACAAAAATATCAATTGTGCCACCGACTGACGGTACATTAGTGGCCCCCAGCAACAATAACCTGCTGACACTTTATACTTGTACACCATTATTAACAGCCTCAAAGCGACTGGTTGTGCAGGCTGAGTTAGTATCGAAGAGGGCATCATGAAAGAGTGGCATCGCACAGTTTTGCTTCTAATGATTATTGCGTTAGGCCTTGCGGTTATCGCGTACCTGCAGCATATACATACTGTTAATTTTTAGTCTAGGCCTTATAAAAGGATTGCCCCGCACAGGAAAGCGGACTTCATCCTTTTCCACTCAAGCTTTTTCGAAGCAAGCTTCTGTGAGAGCTTTCGCTTCACCGAACTTGCAGTCTTCTAATTTAGAAGATTTATCTTAAATAGGAAGCTGGATAAGCAGGATACGTACATTGTAATTTTAATAAAACATGTTAGAATATTGCCTTATGTCGAATGATGGCCTGACATCTAATCCTATTTTCTTCCAGGACGGCTTGTCCCCGGCCGCTAATCCAGAAGGTCAAGTTAACGCTCCAGAAAATGTCTGGGCAAGTATTGAAAGAACTCAAAGATGGACTGGTTTTAATATTCTTGGGACAGTTGAGCTTGGAATAAACAATACTGAAGTCACTCGGTATAAAGAAGTACCAATTACTACAACGATTAGTCATCTTGTTGAAGCGGCTGACAGTAGACGGGATGGTGACGAGAACTTTAGTGATAGGCGTAATCTTGGAAGCTTAGGCGCTTTTCTTGGTCTTGATCCTTCTGATTCTCAGCACAAGGAACTGCTGTCTAATGAGTTCAGGAATAAATCAATTCTTGACATTGGCAGCGGGGCTGGTGCCTTCGGGGACGATGTTATGCAAATAGAAAATTCTCGAGTGACCGAGATAGATTTTTCTCTTAAAGCTCTACGGAGTAGTGCTGATGGAGTACGGGATCAGATAAAAGGGGACGCACTTAGTTTGCCTTTTAGGAATGGTGGGTTTGATAGAGCCGTTTCCATGTTCAGCACGTCAGTCCACGTTGAAACGCTGCTGGGTCGCCTTGATGGAGTTGCCGAAATGCTACGAGTTACAAACCCCGGAGGTCGTGCTTTTATGGTGCCTTTGTTTGGAGATATGATACTACGCCAACAGCGGTGGTATACAATGCAGCAACGTAGACATGAACCGGGATACTGGAACCTTAACCTTCAGGTCTATGAAGAAGTTCTTCGCAGAGAAGCAGCGTTAGATTATGCCCTAATTACACTGCTTCGAAGCTTAATGATTGCTGGAAAGATTGAATTAACGCCAGTCGTAGTTATGCAAGAGCGGTCAGGGGAAGTACATGACTGTATTTCAGGCATGTTCGATGTAAATGAAACGCTGACAAAACCTGAGGCAACCAACTTAATTAACAAAGCAGCCGCTCCGCTTTTATAATTGTAAATAACTGTATATTAGTACTGCACTCTGAACCAGGTTAGAGCCGTTCATATTGCTGCATGATACTATTACAGAGATGAAGATTCTTATACTTGAGGGTATAGCTACAAGCGGCAAGTCAACGGTTATCTCCGGTCTGCAAAAATCTTTAGCTGCGCTAAAAGTCGTAGTTGTTGGGGAGTCTGAAACACACATACCAATCATGAAAGAAACGTCTAATAAGCACGAGGAGTTTTTCAAGTCTCTTATCAATCAACAAGTCTCCAAGCAACCTGACTTATTAATTTTTGACAGGCTTTATCTAACTCAAGCGTTCAGGGCAAAATGCAGCGTTAAGGATTATGCAGAAATAGAAGACGTACTTGCAGAATATTCACCATTAACAATTTTTCTCAAAGTAGATGAAGCTGCAATTGAGGATAGAATTTCAAAAGCTACAGCGAATAGAGGATCGGATTATTTTAAATCAAGGGGTAAATCATCAAAGGAAATTGCCCAATATTATATCAATCAACAACAAAATCAATTGAAGTTACTAGAACAATCAGTACTTCCGTATAAAATCATAAATACCACCGATCACTATTATGAAGAAGTGATCCAAGAGATACTTATGTTTATAAAAGTATGATAGGTGGATTTTTATTAAATAAGTCAGCAGGCTTATAAATAACATAAAACCATTTGAAAACATTGCAAAAAGTGATATTACTATAGGTAGGAATAATATTGGGAGCCGCTGGGATGGTTGCGAAACCCGTCAAGCCAAGGCACAAGTTTCATATAGGGTGGCGGGGGTTGGTTGTATTCTTGCTGGTTTTTATAGGCATAACCGCGCTCACTGCCTTTACTATCATTCACTGGACTGAGCGCCAAATCTTAACCACTGAAAACTGGGTTAAAGTCGTCGGCCCATTACCGAAAAACGATACGGTGGCCAGCGCTCTGAGCACTTACACTGTTGATTCATTATTCACAAATTTGAACGTCGAAGAAAAAATCGGACAAGCCTTGCCGGACAGGGCAAGCTTTATAGCACCAACTATAGCTGATGAATTACAAACAAGAGTGACTACGCGAACGAAGCAGATTATCCAAAGTGATAAATTCACCAGTGCTTGGGAGGCCGCCAATCGCGCGGCCCATTCACGGCTTATGGCCAGTGCCCGTAATGATCCAGCACCGCCACATCAAGCCAGGGCTAATTTCAATCTTGATTTGACTGCAATCAAAAACAGCATAAATTCATTACTTAGCCGCACCGGCAATGACCAGATAAGCAATTCACCCATTTCAGTCGAAGATAAAAACGCAAATCTCGGCGTAGATTTAAAGACTTCACTGGATAAACTCAAGACCTATATTCGAAATATTGACTTTTTGAATGGAACTATTGGGTTGTTTGCACTAGTTTGCTTACTGGGAGCGATTATTTTCAGCCATTTTCGACGCAGGCTGATAGTGCGAATAAGTTTAGTGGTTTTGGTAATAACGTTACTGCAACTTATTGGGGTTAAGGCGCTCCGCCCGGCAATACTTAACCATCTTCAGGATGTTGCTTACCGGCCGGCGGCAGGAGTTGTATATGACACGCTGCTTAGCAGTTTTCGGCGAAGCACAACCTTAGTCGCACTTTTTTCAGTAGTAATATTCTTAATTACGTTCTTTACGCAGCATAAATTCACTAAACGCAGCAAAACGCTCACTAAACAACTTGCTGTGCTACGCAAATCAAAACTATGGCTATGGATGCGAAATGTGCGTATTAAGGCGCGGCAATACGAAGTAGCTATTATGGGCATTGTTGTACTGCTTGAGCTGGCCTTAGCTGCTTTTGTGTTGAACGCCGACTGGCAAGGAATTGTTCGTACGATTTTGTTCATGGTTCTGAGCGTCGAACTAATCAATCTGTTTGCAAACAGATCAAGGAGTGTGCCTATGATGTAGAAGCTGGGTGGATATATAAATCTAATAAGGAGAATGTAGTATGAATGCTGATACAAACGACTTACAGACTTACTGGTGGGCTTTGACGCTACGAGGCATCCTTGCGGTTACTTTTGGTATTGCAGCCGTTTTCTGGCCAGGCATCACCCTCCTAACCTTGCTCTACTTGTTTAGCGCCTGGGTTTTGGTTGAAGGTGTCATACGCATCGTTAGCGGTATTGGCCGAATCGGTCATCACCAGCTGGGGTTCTTAACAGTCCTAATCGGATTGTTTGAACTTGGTGTTGGCGTGTACCTACTTAGGCATCCTGGAGTATCATTCGCAACCCTAATTTTGCTCATCGGCTTCCTGCTGATTATCGGCGGCGTAGTCGAAGTAGTGGCAACCTTGACATCAGATGACATTGCCACAGCAAAAACAATGGCCGTCATCATCGGTGTAGCTGCTGTTTTGGCGGGCATATTGATGCTCTTCCAACCAGCTGCTTCAGGCGTCGCTTTTGTTTGGATCCTGGGTCTTTACGCGTTAGTGACTGGTCCACTTTTGATTGCCATGTCTATTGACGTGCACCGTATGACCAAAGAGCTACCTTAACACAAAGATTTTCTAAAAAAGACAAAACCAAACTATTAAGTAAAGGAGAAAATTATGGCTAAAAAAAATCCAACAGGGTGGGTAGGATGGGTTTATTTTGCAGGGACAATGCTTTTAGTTGTCGGTGGCCTGGAAGTCATAAACGGGCTCGTTGGTATTTTTCGTAAGAGTTTCTATGTTGTAACGGAGACTCACCTCATCGCGCTTAATTACACAGCGTGGGGCTGGATTAGCCTTATCGTAGGCTTATTGTTAATACTGACTGGTCTTGGTTTATGGGCGGGTTCTACATGGGCTCGTATAGTAGCACTGCTCCTCGTAGTCCTATCTATGTTGCACAATATTGCGTTTATCACGGCATATCCGCTGTGGTCGACAACAGCACTAATCATAGATGGACTCATCATATATGCGTTGACAGCGCACGGTGGTGAAGCAGGGGCTGAATAGTTCAACCCAAATCAATAAGAATTACTAAATGTTAGAGATAAAGGAGAAACCATATGGCAGCTAATTCTGCTAACAACAACGTTTCCGGGTGGGTAGGATGGGCATACTTTGCAAGTTTCATGATGATCGTACTGGGTGTTTTTCAAATGGTTGTCGGTTTGACAGCTTTGCTCAACGATCAGTTCTATGTAGCACAACAGGGAAGACTGTTGATGCTTGATTTCACTCAATGGGGCTGGGTACACCTGTTATTCGGCGTTGTCATATTAATGGCCGGCACAAGTTTGTTTAGTGGGCGCATGTGGGCCCGTATTGTCGCTATCGGACTGGCGAGCTTGAACCTGGTAGCACAATTTACTTTCCTAAGTGCCTATCCTTTGTGGTCAATCATTCTCATGGTTGTGGATGTCTTGGTCATTTATGCGCTGACCGTTCACGGTGGTGAGCTATCAGTCAATACCTAAATAAGGCAAACCGTAGATAAATCATTGTTAAAGTACAGGGTGGGCTTTACTTAAATGTACTTTAAAATTGACATGAACCTTTCGCTGCTATAATTGCACCATGCCAGAAACTTTTAATAAACATATCTATCGCCTTCTACTGTTGGCTGTCTTTGTTGCTCTGACCATGGGCACCATAGTCTACCACTTGGTAGAAAAGTTCTCCTGGCTGAACTCTTATTACTTTAGCGTTATAACCTTGGCGACAGTTGGTTATGGTGACTTTACCCCTCATACTGACTTCGGCAAAGTCTTCACGACTTTTTATATTTTCATCGGCGTCGGGATTATCACAACTTTTATCAGCTACACCATGAAACGCCGTGCCTATAAATACGAGCAAAGGCGGGGTTCAAAAGACGACGAACATAAGTAGTCTATCTATTCAGCGCTGGCTGGCTGTTGGGACTGGCTGCTTCTATCCGGTACCATGTAAGCCACGATAAGTGCAGCAAAGAAGAAAACTAGGCTAAAGAGAAAATAACCCCAAAAACTGTGACCCTTGCGTCCTGCTACGCGGGCTGGCCAGAAAGCTAAAGCAATCCATATGAGCAATATCATTACTGCCCAAATAGTACTAATTGTAAAACCGATTATTGTCATTCCAAATATGTCCATAACGTCTCCTAATGTTTATAGCTATATAGTAGCATGAACCGTAAGGAATAGATTCAGAAACAGATTAACGGGTGCTAAATTGTCGGAAACACGTCTAAATCACTGACCGCAAGTGAAATTTGTACAGAGTTAGCGATCACTTGTCCTCTACTAGCCGCCAGCGCAATAGCGACACAACGATGCATGCCTTCAACAACATAAACCTCGTTATCTTTTATAATCCCTACTAGAATTATGGGTTCTGGCGAGCTTAATATGTCCACAAACTTATCTCGGGTTTGAACATCTGTAACAGGATTTGCTGCAATCTCTTCAAACGTTGGTGTCTGCTTATCGCCATAATACAATCTTTGCCATGGCTCAAATGGACCACCACGAAAACGAGGAACGGTCCTAGCTGGCTCCTTAATGGTAAAAGCGGTCCATTCAAGTTGATCAAGATGCAACGGAACAATAATTTCGTTTCTCCAATCCAGCCAATCCTGCTGGACACTCTGCATAAAAACACTTTTTGAGTTAGGTTTTTCTTCGTCTTTTTGCCATGCCTTAACTATATCATCCCATGATTGGGGACGGGGGTTCTGCAGCTGAGCCTGTAAATCGTGGCTTAGCGCTTCACTCATGTCTAAATTTTAACAGAAAAATTACCTTGATAAGGGAGCTAAAGTCATAAACTAAATGGTACACCCGGAGAGACTCGAACTCCCGACCTCATGGTTCGAAGCCATGCGCTCTATCCAGCTGAGCTACGGGTGCCTAGAAGGCTTTTACAGTGTACCATCATCGGTGCGTTAGGAGTACAATACGCGCGTATATGACTAAGATATCGAGTTTTGCTGAAGCGCACAAAGTCTTGGAGGGCTATGTGCCGCGGTCCCGGTCGATGAGTGCGCCTTATACGCTTGAACGTATGGCCGAACTTATGGACTTCCTGGGCAATCCCCAGAATAAATTGAAGGTAATTCATGTCGCTGGGACTTCTGGTAAAACTTCTACTAGCTATTATATAGCCGCTTTACTTACGGCGGCTGGTAAAAAAACAGGGCTTTCTGTTTCGCCGCACATCGATGAAGTAAATGAACGGCTACAAATTAATCTCTTACCACTGCCGGAGCAAGACTACGTTAGTGTTCTGACAGAATTTATAAATATCGTCGATAACAGCGGTATTAAACCAACCTATTTCGAGCTATTAGTGGCGCTGGCTTATTGGTATTTTGCCAACCAAAAGGTCGATTACGCTGTTATGGAAGTTGGTATGGGGGGACTGTTGGATGGCACTAACGTTGTGCGGTCTGCAGACAAAGTCTGCGTAATAACTGACATCGGTTTAGATCATACAAGCGTACTAGGTAAAACTCTACCCGAAATTACTGCTCAAAAAGCCGGCATTGTTTTGCCATACAATACAGTAGTAACCTACCAGCAAAAAGCTGAGATAATGCAAGTTATTCGCGAAGTCTGCAGACAAGAGCAGGCTGAGTTGCATGAGGTGCGCTTACCTTCAGCCGACATGTTGCCGGCCCACTTACCGCTCTATCAACAGCGTAATTGGTATCTTGCTACGCGGATCTACGAATATCTGGCCGTAAGAGACAAATTGCCGGTTTTAGCTGCTAAAACACTGCTTAAAACCACCAAGACTTACATACCGGCTCGCATGGAGATTATCCAACGAGCCGGCAAAACCGTTATTTTAGATGGTGCTCACAATGCCCAGAAATTAGAGGCATTGAGTACTAGCGTGCAAAGCATGTTTGGTGAGCAGAAGGTGGCCGTGCTATTTAGCCTTATACAAAGCTCAGACCTCAGGCTGAGAACTAGCCTTAAAGCGCTTGTAGGCTTAGCCGACCATCTTATCATTACGTCTTTTAGGTCACAGCAGGATTTTGTAAAGCAGTCGATAAATCCTCGCAAGGTTGTTGAACGGTGCCGGCAATTAGGCTTCAACAATGTTGAAGTTTTGAGCGACCCAGCTGAGGCATATAAGGCTTTATTAAAGCGTAGTGAGCCGATCTTGGTCATCACCGGTTCTTTCTACCTCATGAACCATATTCGTCCACTTATCTTTAAGAAGAAAAAAGAAACGATATAATAGAGATATGATACGATTTATTGCCGCAATTGATAGCAAAAGAGGCATTGCTGATGACCACGGCATTCCTTGGCAGGGTCGTATTCCTTCCGATGTAAAGTATTATCGGCAAAACATCAAAGACGGTATAAAACTAATGGGCTACGGGCTTTATAAAGAGCTTAGCAAGCCAATGCCCGAAGGTATTAATTACGTGGCAATCAGAAATAGGGCTGAAAAATTAAAAGATGGTTTTGAATCGGTTTACGACGCTCGTTCTTTCCTGAAAAACACTCAAGGTGAAATTTGGAATCTTGGCGGCGCTTTATTGTTTGAAAGCACATTTGATATGGCTGATGAATTGTATCTGACACGATTGAATCAAGATTTTCATTGCACTAAGTTCTTTCCTGAGTTCGAGCAAAGGTTTCGGCGGATTTCCAGCAGTAAGCCAAAAACAGAAGGGGGTATCACCTTCAATTTTGAAGTTTGGCGGCGCAAATAAGTGTAAGTTAAATATCTAACAGCGAACCATTCAATCTATGTCTATGCTTAGAAGGCCAACTAAATAAGGAGGGTTTATGGTTAAAAAGCGCGGATTTGCAGCTATGGATAAGACCAGGCAGCGTGAAATCTCAAGTATGGGTGGACGAGCCAGCGGTAAAGCAAGACGTAATCGTAGCTCTAATTAACATCCTGCAGTAGCCACACACTTCCTAAAACAGGGCTTCTTATGAGCCCTGTTTTTAATTTGCATTAAGCTGGAAAGAGTTAAATAAAAGCTTGACAATTCTTAAGTTTTATTCTAATATGTACTCAAGCTAGAAGGACTGGCTGTAAGGATAGGAGATAGTTTATGAAAATACGAAATATAATTTTAAGTTTAGTTTTAGGTGTAGCTGTAGCTACGGGTGTTACTGCGTCGGCAAAGGTCTACGCTAACCCTGGCGATACACCAACTTGTAAGTTTACCGAAGAAGGCCTTGGCAAAGGATTCGTCAAGGGTACCAATAGTAAAGGCGATACCATTAGCATTAGCTTCAATGTAGAAGGTGATGCAAATTGTCGTAAAGACTTCGTGCTTAGCGCCTTCACAGTTCCCCATAAAGATGGCAACCCTTACCCTCTTGAAGATCAGAAGTTGTTTGCAGCTGCTAAACTGAAAGACGCTCAGCCTGGTACACACACCATGACCGTCAATGTGCCAAAGTGTTTCTACCAAGTTGACCTGGCACTAGGCCTGAATCCAACCGGCCCTAATGGCAAAATACCATTTGAACCAGGCCGTCTATTGAACGCTTACCTGGGTGGACATGGTTTGAAGTGTGAGGCAACTCCTCCTACTACCCCACCAACTACCCCTCCAGCAACACCAGCGTCTACTACTCAAACAGTTACCAAATTAACAAATACTGGTCCCTCGGGCGTGGTTGCAACAGCAATGTCAGTTGCAGCTGCAGCAGGCACTGCACACTACATGTACAATCGCCGACGCCAGCTAAGTAAATAAAAACATAGTCTCCAAAGAAACAGTCCGGATTAATCCGGACTGTTTTAATTTGGAATCTTAATACAGATGGAGGGCCACAGTAACACTCATCGCAGCTAGGATACGTTAGCCATAACCATAACATATGCTAATGTTTAACCATGAGTAAACTTAAACTTTCTAAGCCAACAATAATCATTATTATCGTTATAATTTTGGCAATTCTTTTTTACTGGGACCAACATGTGCTGAATGGTTATCAATTCTAGGCAATATATTGGTTTGCGTGGAGGGCCACGGTAGCTCTCATTGCAACGAAATTGCGGGAGCAAAAATCTCTGCGTTTGGATCTACTATAAACTGTGCATCACCAAAAACATCTACCCTGGCGGCTTGTTTTAATACACCTAGATTACTTAAAGACTGGACTGTTAATTGGACATCACCAGCACGCTGACCGAGAAATCCAGCAACTTTAGGAACACTAGATTCACCCCATTCCAAAAATCCATGCAGAACTGTTTTGGGCTCAGTACCGCTTTGCAGTTCCTCTAGAAGTGCAGTTAGTTCATGATGTAAAATTGGTAGTGCTGCTATCTTAAGTGTTGCAATCTCTCGCTCAATATAATCCCCTACTTCAGAGTCGGCATATGTGAAATCTGGTGTTTGACCCCATCTAACTGGCTCCAATCCAATCCTATTAGCAAATAATGGCCCGATTAAAGATTCGTCTAATGGTACATCGCTAAATTCTAAACTCACCATGGCTAGTAATTATTGACTCTTTATTTATTAATGCAAGAATAAGCGGTATTGGAGGGCCATCGTAATGCTTATCTCAACTAAATGGGTCAGTAACTATGCCTCAGTGATACCTTCACTAACATAAGAGATTTGGAATACCATACCATCGCTTGTGTCTTGTGCCTTACCTAATATCACTAAATCTCCAAGAGTCGCATACAAAGTCCTTCTAATTGGCGGTCTTCCCAACAGTTCAACAATTTGTTTATTAAGATGGCCTTCCAGTTCATCCTGCATCTGAGCTGCTAAAATCGGCTGATCAGTAATTAGACCTTGGCCTAACAACAGTTGTTCAAGCGCTAGGGCTCTATCAACGCATTCCTGAGAAAGTCCTTCTTGTCCTGGTGAAGTCATAACTTAATTATTGATGATTTAATAAACAATGCAAGCATAACTGAATTGGAGGGCCACGGTAACGCTCATCGCAACTAGTTTTTATTGCCTGAAAGAGTGTGATAGCTAAGAAATGCTGCACCGAGCACAATTCCACCCGTCACCATAATGACGGTACTTAATGCCCAGGCAGCTGCTTTTTCACTGGAACCCGCATAGGCGTACCTAAATGCTGCGATTATGACGAGACCTAAACCTACAATCCAAAGATTTTGTTTCATAACTATATTATAACAATCATATAAAGCATTATCGGGAATGGAGGGCCACAGTGAACACAATTACAACTAAGATCAGGACATCGAACTCAGTTAGTACGGCTGCCTAATTATAGTTTTTAGCTTTGATGGGTCAGTACGGCGTGGGTCACCTAAATAAATCTCGTGATGATGCTTGTTGGTATCGTCTAATGAGCCGCCTTGCTCTTTTATAAAATTGTGTAGATTTTGAATAGTTGGTCCTTCGTCAGAATACGGACCGACATACATTACTTGTGCGGCGCGGCCTTCTTCGTATGGTGTAAAACGTAGTTTTTCTAAAGATTTGGGTTTTTTCTTTTCTCTAACTTGCTGAACCGCTTGATTATATAAATCTTCAGTAACAACATCTGGCTGCATAATCATAGCGGTCCATAACCAGTTGCTCTTGTCTTCTGGGCTGAGATCTGCCATATTTTCAGTCCACCATAAACCTTCGAGTGGCATAACTCCAAAATCTTTAGCATTTTTTATTTTAGAAGTGAACTTTATGGTGTATGCAACAGGGTAAAGTGTTTGAATTGCGTCAATATATTCTTGAGATGTATTTGGGTCACCTTTGCCGTCAATCATAATAAAGTTCATCTTTGGGACTTGCACAACTACAGGCTTATTGACCTCGGCCTGATAGAAGTCTTTTAACTTCTTTTTGTAGTCAACCTTATCCATCCATTAATCATAACAAAAACAGAGGCAATTTACCTCTGTTTTTAAGCATAAGCGTATTGGAGGGCCATCGTAGATCTAGTTACTACTTCAATTCACAGCAACACAAAACTAAATATTGCCAATTAGGGCCATAGTGAGGGTTGGTGCTACCAGAATTGGAGATGCTATTTATAGAAGTTAAACAAATAGCTTGTTCTGGTATCTAATTCTGTTGTTACACCGTGGCGTAGTTGACTCGATCGATCACACAAGTTGTTTAAGACAGCCGCCGTTCCTTTTCTTAGTAATAAGCCATTTGGATATTGTTGTGTCCACTCTTCTTGGTCAAACACCCATTTAGCACTGCCACCTTCAATTAAAACACGCATGCTTTTATCATTGTCGCTGTGAATACTTACGCTAGATGTGTGCTCTTTAGTTCCAATATGACGTATGTAAAAACTTAGACTACTCCATACAAAAGGAAGTGCATCTGCTACTTTTTGTGCCATTTCACATAGAGGTTCTGGAGTATCTCCATTTTCAATTATTGCTGTAACCTCTTCTGGACTTTTTTGCATCCACACAAATCCTCTCATGTGAAGATAGGTTTGTGGGTCAGTGACTCGATTGGCTTGATCTACAAGCTCTAAGTCCATGAAATCGGGACTAACCCAAAGTGCACCTGCTGGAGGTAATTCAAGGGCTGTGTTTGTAGCAAGAGAGGCCATAATCATAAATTATAGAATAAATGTGCAGAATAACAAGTTTGGAGGGCCAGCGGGGACTCGAACCCCGGACACCCTGCTTAAGAGGCAGGTGCTCTAACCAGCTGAGCTACTGGCCCTTGTGACACACGCACCACTTCAGCCTGCTCATGAGCGTTACTCATGACACCGCTGAAGTTCATTGCGCCGAACTTTGTTGCTGAGCTCCAATGCTCGCTCACCGTATTAGTATACGATTCGCTGCGCGTTTCCCTCGCGCCTTGTTCGACATCAATGTGCGTGTGTCACAAGGACTTATGCTGCTTGATGCATGAGAGACTTTAGCAAATTACCCCTGTTTTTGCAATATTGCGTTACAATAGCACGGTATGAAATTACTGAACGGTAAAGAATTAGCCGGTTTTATCAAGGAGCGCCAGGCCAAAACAGTTCGTGGTCTACGCCAAGCTCAAAACATTAAACCCAAGCTTGCTATTGTCCAATGCAAAGACGACCCAGTCATAAACACCTACGTTAAGCTTAAAAAACAATATGGCGCAGATATTTTGGTAGACGTCGATATCCAATTTGTTTCCCAAGAGGAAATTGCAAATCTTTTGCAAAAACTTAATTATGATGAGAGAGTACATGGCATTATCGTTCAGCTGCCTTTGACCGATACAGCACAAACCGACGAAATTGTTAATATGGTAGCTCCAGAAAAAGATGTTGATGCACTTGGTAAAGAAGCTAAGTTTGATCCCGCCACCCCCATGGCCATTATGTGGTTATTATCTGGCTACAACGTTGATTTACCCGGCAAACACGTCTTGCTTCTTGGTAAGGGTAAATTAGTAGGTGCTCCTCTGGAAAAAATGCTTACAGCATCTGGTATTGATGTAGAAGTAGTAGAGCGAGGAGTACCGGACTTAGCTAAACACACGATACAAGCTGATGTTATCATCACCGCAACCGGTAGCCCGGCCATACTTTATCCGGATATGATCAAGCAACGGGCTGTAGTGGTAGATGCTGGTGTGGCTAGCGAATCAGGCAAAACAGTTGGCGATCTGGCACCTGAAGTATATGAGCGCGACGACCTAACTATTACACCAACTAAAGGAGGTGTTGGCCCCCTAACTGTCTGCGCTTTATTTGATAATGTTATCCGTGCTGCTCGTAGAACAGTAGAAAATAATAAAGATTCGCAATATTAATTTTGGACACTATTTCTAAGAATTGTAGCTAACTCGTTTGGCATACTATGCAGACCGAGCGCCAGATAATCATAATCTGATGGTATCTCAAATTTATACTTTGACAATTCTGGATATATTTTCTGTGCTAGGCGCATCGCTGTGCGTGATTCTTTAATTTCACCTACGCATTCCAGCGGCTTGTCACCTTCTATACCAAGCAAGTGACGGTAGGTTTGGTCTAATTGTTGATCTAGTAATAGGTTCTTACCCCAAAACAGTCTCTCAAGTTTATCTCGATCTACAAAAGGGGTGAGCGCTAAAAAGGTGAAAGCACACTTTGGGCATTCCCCGCACCAGAACATATGGTTACTATCTTGTGTAAATGCTCGGTTACAGGAGCTAAAAGTATCTTTATATTTCTCAAAACCCAATCGTGCAAAAAGTTTAGCAATATGTAATTCACTCAAGGGGCGTAGAAATGAATAATAGCGCAGGCCCTCTCCAAAATAACAACTTAGAAAATGCTGAAAGTCTTGTTCAAACTCTAGAGATTTTGAGTATTGATGATTAATCGGCACGCCTTCGTAAGTTAGGTTGGGCTCACTTGCTGAGCTTTCATTCGAGACCACTACATCTTGGTACCCATTTAGTAGGGCTACTATGGAACCAACGCAAGCAAAAATTGCAGAAATAGGAATGTGGCCGTTGTATGCTTCAGGGTCTTTTTTTAATTCTAAAAGCTGAGGATCGATTCTTCGTTCTACCCAATAGTGAGGTAATCCAATTGTTTGTATAAGCGGCGTGAGCTGTGCTTTATGGCCGACACTCCAGGTTGCCACTTTGGACTGATTTCGTAAAAGCTCAACACTTAATAAGGAATCTTTACCGCCACCGATACCTACGAGGAGACCTTTATTTTTAATAGTTTCTATTGGTATTGGGACAGCGTTGTTTGTTGGAAATTTAATGGGTGTGTCGGGGTTTAGGTTGTTAGCATAAAAGAATTCCCCTAAACCCTTTTGGTAAGTTTTTGCAAAGAAGTTCATACTTGCTTGGTCAAGTTTTAGCGGCAGGTGGATATCAATATTAGCTGGTAAATAAGCCTTGTAATATGAGACTCCAGCCACGATAAATAAGCTTTGCAAAGCTATATCAAGCGCCTCCTGGCTATAGTTAACAAAATCAAAATCGAACTTGTAAGTCTCTGTAAAATTGACTATCCCGCCCATGCTGTAGTGGAGTTGCAGCGTTTTAGTGCCAGCGTCAAATTCATAATTCTCAAAAATGAAAGAAGTATATTTACTCATAATGCTTCAACTGCTTCTTTAAATTTTATGCCACGCTCCACAAAGTTTTTGAACATATCAAAGCTAGCAAAGCCTGGTGATAAAATCACGGCGTCGCCAGGTTTAGCCAAGGTATGGGCTTTTTGGACAATTGTATCCATTGATTTGTCCTTAAGGATTTCATATTTACTAAATCCAGCTTTTTTTAGGGCTTCGGCGGCGCGTGGTCCAGTTGCGCCGATGCACAATACCTCTTGGATAGAGCTTTGGTTATTCACAAAAGCGTTGGCCATTTCCGTTAGGTCCAAGCCACGTTCAAAGCCGCCAACAATTACCACTTTTGGCTGGGTTATAGCTTCAGTCGCCGCCATAGTAGCGTCGGGTGTACTAGCAAAAGAGTCATTGTAATAAGCAACTCCACCAACCTCGCGTAACAGTTCAAGACGGTGGGGTAAGCCGCTGAAACTGGTTAATACTGAACGAATTGCATTAACGTTCTTGTCGATTTGCCAGACAGCCGTAACCGCTGCGCAGATATTTTGCCAGTTGTGTTTGCCGAGCAGTTTAAGTTCCTCGACTTTGCAAATGGTTTGGCCGTCTACTACAACTGCGTTTTCAATTATATCGGCTCCTGGGTGCTTCATGTAGGGAATCTTATTGCCAGGACTAATACCTGCAATATGTTGAGATGTAGCATTTAAACCATAGTAGATTGCTGTATCCAGTTCAGTTTGATGAGCAAACAACTGCTGTTTAGCAGCAATGTAATCATTCATATCGCCGTGCCAATCCATATGTTCAGGTACTACCATCAAACAAACCGCAAAAGCCGGTGATTGTTTTAAGTCAATCAGCTGGAAATTGGCAAGCTCCAGTACGACCCAGTCGTCAACCTTGATACCGGCCTTGAGCATATCCAGCGGCGGTGTGCCAATGTTACCACCAAGATGAACTGTTTTGCCTACGGCCTCAAGCATCTTGGCTATTAAGGTGCTAGTGGTTCCTTTACCTTTTGTGCCTGTTACACCAATAATGTTTTTGGTAGGGCATACCCTCATGAATTCATTAGTCACCGTTGTTACTTTATCTAAGATGTTAGGAGAGTCAGGATTGGCTGCAACGATATCTCGCGGGTGCAAAATAGGAGTGCGGATAAGCAGGTCAAATTCATCTAGATTTGTTAAATGATTAGGACCTAGGTGGGACTGTACGCCGGCTGGGAGCTCGAGTTTTTCATTGGCGTCACAAACAACAATTTCGTTTTCCGGTTTGTTCCAATATTCATAGGCAGCTCGGCCTTGATCACCATAACCAAGAATCGCAATCTTCATGCAAAACCTCGCAACGCCTCAGCCTGCTGCCAAGCAGAGCTAGTCACTCTGCTGAGGCTTTTGGTGCATTGCTGCGTCAGCATTTCCGATACTCGTTCAATGTACTCTATGTACGCCTCACCGCGTTTCTCAACGCTTCCTTGCACTACACCCAAATGCGAAGTTTTTGCCATACTAGCTATATTGTAGCAAGGCCTATGACTTTAGGGTTTTTTTGACGAGGTCGGCGACCTGACGTGGAGTCATGTCGGCCTTTAGAATAACGGCAGCTACACCTAGTTTCTTAACTTCTTCAGGTATTTCCTGTTCACCTACGTTAGTTAAGATTATAACTTTGATGTCTTTGCCCCAAGCGGTTTTACGTAGCTTGGCAAGCATTTCATCACCACGCATCTCAGGCATCATTAAATCTAGAAGGATGATGTCGGGCTTCATCTTTTCACTAAGCTCAAAACCAAGCTTTCCATTCTCTGCCGTGTCTACGTTGAAACCCTCGGCTTCAAACTTAATACGGTACATTTGGCTGATTGCCAAATCATCCTCAATAATCGCAATTTTCGACATAGTTACTTACTATCGTAGCTTAATAGCCATGGTTTTCATAGCAGGCTTGATTTGATCTTTTCTTGCTCTGAATATTGCAGAGACAATTTCTTAAGCACCTCGAGACCACGCTTTAAGGTTTCTACATCTGCACCATACGACAGTCGCACGAAGCCATGTAAACGAGAAAAGGCACGCCCAGGGACAATGATCAAGCCGTGCTCGGTAGCTTTGTCAACAAATTCAATATCGGTCAAGTCGTTAGGGGCCTTTATAAAAGAGTAGTATGCCCCTTGCATCCCATGTACGTCATAACCAAACTCTGTTAACTTTGCGGTCATCAAATTGCGTTTTTCTCGATATTTATGTAGAATTTCGGGTCTTTTTGTGAGCGCTGCTAAAGCTGCATGCTGAGCAATTGATGAGCTGGACATGACCGTGTATTGCAGTAGTTCATTAATAGCTTCAATAATGTCAGATTGACCTGCAATATAGCCTACTCGCCACCCCGTCATTCCATACTCCTTTGAAAACCCATTCAGAGTTATGGTGTTTGGATAGATGCTTCCAATGCTGAAATGTTCATCTTCATATACAAAATGTTCATAAATTTCATCAGAAATTACTAAAAGATTGTGCTCTTCAGCTATTTGCGCAATTTTACGAAGAGTAGTCTCTGGATATACGGCACCAGTTGGGTTATTTGGTGAATTTACAACTATTGCTTTGGTGCGGTTTGTAATACTTGCCTCAATAGAAGGTAGGTCAGGTTGAAACGTTGGTAGCGTTGACACGTAGACCACATGAGCACCAACCATGCTAGCCAAGTGCGGATACGGTGGATAATACGGATCAAGTACTATAATCTCATCTCCTGGGTCCAGAATTGCCAGGTAAACCAACAACTGACCGGTAGTGAGCCCAGGAACAACCGTGACCATCTCTGGATTGATCTGGATTTTATTATCACGTACAAGTTTCTCGGCTATAACACGACGGAGTTCGGGTAAACCATTGGCGGGGGTGTAGGTGGTTTTATCTTCCTGTATAGCCTTAATGCCGGCTGCTTTAATATGTTCCGCAGTCAATTCCTCTGGAATACCGATGCTGAGATCTATAGGATCCTTTAAAAGTAGTTGCTTATGTATGGCGTTGCGAAAGTCGCTACTGTCGAAATAATCTAGGCGTTGGGCTATAAATGACATTGTTTATTTTTACATCAAAACTTCAGATTATTCTACACTATTTAATTATAAATGGCAACTTTATGTAAGGTCATGTTATAATTTAAGGTGTAGAATAGCGAAAGACAAACATGAGTAGACTACTATTGCCACGTGGTTATCGCAGCGCTGAGTTGCTTCAAAACCGTTTTCATTCACGGCCTGAGAGCGAATGGATAGAGAAAGGCAGGAAAAGAACATTACAACTATTTCACGAAATGGCGGTTAGGGTACCTGCATACAAAGACTTTTTGAAAAAAAATAGTTTTTCATCTAGTTCAGTCAAGTCTTATAAAGACATCACCAAAATTCCGCCGATAAACAAAGATAATTACCTACGACAATACCCCAAAAAAATGCTGTGCTGGGATGGCGAATTTGGTCACGGGCAGTGGGTTATATCTACTACTTCCGGCTCAACAGGAGAACCTTACTACTTTCCGCGCGAGCATTCACAGGACTGGCAATATGCTATAACAGCTGAACTCTATCTTAGAAACAACTTCTCAATACAGAGTAAAAGTACATTGTATATAGTGGCCTTTCCTATGGGAGCCTGGATTGGCGGCTTATTCACCTATGAAGCATTGAAGCTTGTCGGTGAAAACGGCGGCTATGAGCTAAGCATCATAACGCCCGGTATTCACAAGCAAGAAGTTATTAATGCGGTGAATCAACTTGGCGAGAACTTTGACCAAATAATTATCGGCGCGTATGCGCCTTTTCTAAAGGATATTCTGGATGACGGTGTGCGTGAAGGCATAGACTGGAAGCGCTATAACATTGGTTTTGTTTTTTCGGCAGAGGCATTTACCGAGAAGTTTAGAGACTATGTATTCAATGTGACGAATCCAAAGAACCCTCTACTTAGTACGTTGAATCACTACGGTACAGTCGATTTGGGGACGATGGCCCATGAAACACCAGAATCAATTCTAATCAGGCGCCGCCTAGTTGAAGATAACCAACTTAAGATTTTATTTCCCGAGGTGGTCCGCCAGCCTACCTTCGCACAATTTGATCCCGAACTCTTTTACTTCGAGGAAGAAGAGCATAGTTTGTACTGTTCTGCTTTTAGTGGACTGCCGCTGGTGCGTTACGACCTAAAAGACTACGGCGGCATCTTAAAGCGAAAAGACGTGCATAAGGCCTTGAATAATGCTGGTATTGACATAGAAAAAGAGATTCAAACAAGCGGAATCGGCCAAACTACCTGGAATCTGCCATTCGTGTATGTATATGAACGCAATGACTTCAGCGTAAGCTACTACGCCTTTCTGATTTATCCAGATATGATTCGTCGTGCCCTACAAGACGACGGATTAAGTAAATCCATTACTGGTAAATTTACTATGATGGTTGATTACAGCAGCGAAGGTCGTCAGCAGTTGACTATACATATCGAGCTTGCTCATGGTATTGAACTTAAAGAAGATCTAGCAAACAAGATTCAATCGATCATCCACACTCGACTAATTGAAGAAAGTTCTGAATACCGTGAAGTAGATAAAACTGTCGGAAACATCGTCAAACCTCACATCAAGCTTTGGAACTACGAAGATCCAACATATTTCCGCCCAGGCACAAAGCAGAAGTGGGTCGTGAAAGAAAGATGATGCAACGCCCAATTATATTAAAACAAGATGAGATTGAGCAGTACAAAGCTTCTCATAAAATTTGGCAACAAGTGGATCTAATCAAAGAGCAGTTAGGCGAGCTTTACGAGATTAACTTTCCAGCAGCCCATAACGATAAAGCCAAGCGAGAAACTTTTATTGAGGATAATATATCAACCGTCGATCAGTACTGGATTTACTATCCTTGGTCTGGCGTTCTTTTACGAACTATAGGTGAACCGGAGCTGTTTCGTTTAAGGACAAATCGCAATCAAAACCTCATAACAAAAGACGAGTTACAGAAATGTAACAAGGCGTGCATAGGTATCTTCGGTCTGTCTGTCGGAAATAGCATTGCAGTTACACTTGCATATAGCGGTGTGGACGGTCTTCTGAAGCTGGGAGATTTTGACACGATTTCTACATCAAACCTGAATCGATTACGGGCGGGGTTGAAGGATGTTGGCAAGCCCAAGGTTGACCTTGTGGCAGAGCAAATCTGGGAGCTTAATCCATTTGCTGAGCTCGAACTTTATGAGCATGGAATTCATGAGGGGGATCTGGACGCTTTTTTTGGCGGGACAAAGCCGCAAGTTATTTTTGACGAGATAGATGACTTTCAGATGAAAATAAAACTACGGATAAAAGCAAAAAAAGAGGGCGTGTCGGTAGTAATGCTTACAAGTTTGGGCGACAATGTTCTTATAGATGTTGAACGCTTCGATCTTGATAAAAATATAGCGCTTTTCAATGGACTTCTAGGTAATACCCCCGAAGAGATTTTGAATAGCGAGATTGGCGAACGCGAAAAGGTTAAGTACGCCATTAATTTAGTCGGTAGTAAGTATATTCCGGCCAAAGCGCTAGAGTCATTGTTTGAAATTAATCGTACGCTTGTAGGTCGTCCCCAACTGGGTAGCACGATTATGATAGGCGGGGGCATCGGTACTTTTATAGCCAGGAAGATTATACTAGGACAATCTTTACCAAGTGGACGCTATTATTTATCTCTAGAGAATTTATTTGGTATAGTCCGGAATGATTCGGCAGACCAGAAGGCCGCTGTAGAAAAGCTTGATAAAATGCTAGGTGAGTCATGAAGACGAAACAAGCAAATTATGAGGCTTGGTCAGTTGCGGAAAGTGATTTTCCAAGTAATGTAAACATTGCAGAAAAGATTAAGTTTCTGATGGGTTACGGCGTCTTGGCGCCTTCTACGCACAACACCCAGCCATGGGAATTTCATGTCAACTACAACGAGCTAACGATTACGAGCAATCCAAGAGTATCCCTAGATCAGGCTGATCCGGCTGGCCGTAATTTGCAAATAAGTTTAGGTTGCTGCGTTACCAATATACTAATTGCGGCATCTTATTTTGGGCTGTCAACACAATGCAGGTGGGCCAAGAGTAAGATTGTAATTAAGTTTGAAATAGCCAAACCGGATAAATCGCTCGCTTCGTTATTCAGGGCAATACCGAAAAGATATTCAGACAAGCTTCCTTATAAGAACATGGTGTTAAAGGAAAATCATAAGGATAATTTTCTAAGCTCCCCGCAAATTGATGGCTGCAGGGTAACACTAATTACTGATAACGTACAAAAAGAAAAAACTGCGGAGATGCACGCCCAAGCAACAGTTAGCTATAAAAATAATCGAGCCTTTTTTGAAGAGCTTAGCCAGTGGCTTCGGCCGTCTAAGACACAAGCCGAGGATGGTATGCCAGGCTTTGTGGTAGGACTGTCAAATGGTCAATCAAAAATCTTTAAAGCCTTAATACGCAAATTCAAGCCTACCATCAAACTTCTTGCTAAAAAGGACTGCCAAGCAATTATAAGTAGTTCATCTGTCGGATTTATAACTACCCAAACTGACGATCCGCAAAGCTGGTTTAAAGCGGGACGCTATTATGAACTCTTAGCTCTTCAAGCGACTACACAGGGGTTGGCAATTACGCCTTTGGCGGCAATGATCGAAAATAAGACGCAGCGTTCTGCTATTAACAAAGAACTGAACATAGCAGGCAGCCCACAGATTTTCTTCCGTCTTGGATATAGTACCCACGCGCCTTACCATACGCCGAGGCGTAAAACTCCGGGGGTTCCAATTAAAACGCAACAAAGGCTTGCCAACAACCTTGGTGTTACCTATGAGAATAAACAGATTAAGGTTGGTAAATATAACATCAACTATATTGTAGCGGGTGAGGGTAAGCCTATCTTGATGCTGCACGGCGCAAATATTGGTTGGGCTCAGTGGTATCAAAATATAGCAGATTTTGCCAAGTACTTTACCGTGTATGCCATTGATATGCCTGGTGCCGGTAGCTCCACTACAGTCAACTTTCATAAAATTGACTTCGTAAAAGACTATCTGAAAATTGTGGAACAATTTATTCAGAAGATGGAATTCGATAAAATCGATATTGTGGGCAGTTCGTTCGGAGGATGGATTGCCTTAAAGCTTGCAATAGAGAATAAACCGTATTTGCACAAAGTAGTTCTAACTAATCCGCTAGGTTTTACCACCCATATGCCAATACAGTTTAGACCCGTCTCATTGCAGCCACTTGCGTTATTCTTAAGTAAAACCGCATTACGACCAGTGCGTAGCAATAAGAATTTAGAAAAATTTATGAGAGATGTTTTTTATGATAAGAAGCTTCATTTATCCAAGAGGTTCGTGGATTACTTCTATGAGTTATCTCAAACATCGCATAATATTTTATTCATCAGCCGTTTGGCGCACATTACTGGAATGCGCAAAGAACTTTTCTTGGCAGGCGATTTGCCAAACATAAAAGTTCCAATCTTTGTTATATGGGGCAAAAAGGACCCACTGATGCCATTTAAGACTGTAGAAAAAAACATACATCTAATACCGAACGTCAAGCTTGAAACCTTGGAACAAGTCGGTCATATGCCGCCTGTCGAGGTGCCAAAAAAGTTCGATAAACTTGCTATAGGATTTTTGGTGGGCAAAAACAGTGAATTTTGAGGGTCTTCGATTACCAATCCTGATTTTTACAATAGCGGTCAATAGTTTTTTGGCAGCTGTGGTGTTTAAAAATAGTCGCAGAAACGCCACCAATCAAATTTTTACAGCCCTTTCTTTGGTTACTACGCTTTGGCTTATAGATGTTTACCTTTCGGTAACTCCCTCTTTACTAAACACAGAACTGCTCTGGGTTAGGCTAAGTATATTTTTGGCATCGATACAAATACTTCTTTTTTATCTGCTTGCCCATACCTTGCCTGAGGAAGAGCTGCATATTAAGAAAGTAGGTCTATACGCTTTGATCGTGGCCACTCTGCTGGTTATGTCAGACGCACTATCGCCTTTTGCTTTTACAGGAGTCAATATTGTAGACAAAAAAATTGAAGCATTGCCGGGGCCTGGACTTTCTATTTTTGTACTTTTTGCTATCGGACTTAGTTTTGGAGCCATTTATAGCTTTGTCAAGAAATCACATAAAGCCAGTGGGCATGAAAAGAACCAGTACAATTACGTTATAACGGGACTGTCTCTCATGCTGGGATTGCTTATTTTTACGGTTCTTATCCCAGTCGCCCTTTTTAAGAATAGTCAATTTGTACCGCTAGCACCGCTGTACACCATTATTTTCTTGGGTATGACGACAATAGCCATAATCAGGCACCGTTTGTTCAATATTAGAAGCGTAATTGCTCGTTCAGTTGCCTATTTGCTGATAGTTACAACGTTCGTATTGCTTTATACCGCCGCTGTATTTGCAATTTCGTACATATTTTTTAAAAACGCCCACATTAATGCCGTGCAGCATGTTACATACATCGCGCTTGCATTACTTTTTACACCTACAATATATTGGTTAAAGCAACGTTTTGATGCTGTAACCAATCGTATTTTTTTCAAAGATGCGTATGACGCACAAGATGTACTAAACCAGCTGAGCAGTGCGATTGTGGCCGAAATTGATCTACATCGGATTTTAAGCGCTACGCGACATATTCTAACAGGTGCTCTTAAGAGTTCATTTGTAGAGTTTGTACTGCTTGAAGACGGTCATCCCCGTTTAGAGTTTTCGCAGGACCTTAAAGCTCAGACACGCCTGAAAGAGGTTAGTCAGCACATGGAGGAGCAACACAAAGAAATACTTATTACCGATGAGTTAAGTAAGCACCAAACACTCAGAGAAGAATTGTTCAAAGACGGAGTGGCTATAAGTCTCAAACTTAGTACACAACACCAGAGTGTCGGATATGTGTTATTTGGTGAAAAGCAAAGTGGTGACGCCTATGGTGCGCAGGACGAGAAGTTGCTCACAATAGTGGCAAATGAATTAGCGGTTGCGATTCAAAATGCCCTAAGATTTGAAGAAATTAAACAGTTTAGCGCTACGCTTCAGCATAAGGTAGAGGCGGCTACAAAAGAACTACGCAGCACAAACGAAAAATTGCGGGCGTTGGATGAGACTAAAGATGAATTTATTAGTATGGCCTCTCATCAATTGCGTACACCGCTCACAAGCGTAAAAGGTTATATGAGTATGGTGCTTGATGGTGATGCTGGAAAGATTAGCGGGACGCAAAGAAAACTACTTCAGCAATCCTTTGTAAGCTCACAACGAATGGTTTACTTAATTGCGGACCTTCTTAATGTCTCGCGGTTAAAAACTGGAAAATTTGTAATTGATTCTGTTCCGACTAACTTAGCTGACGTAATAGAAGGCGAAATATCCCAGCTTGTTGAAGCCGCAAAGGAACGAAGCCTCGAGCTTATTTATCATAAGCCCAAAAATTTCCCGATACTTATGTTGGATGAAACAAAAATAAGGCAGGTGATTATGAACTTCGTGGATAACGCTATCTATTACACACCGAGTGGTGGGCATATTAGCGTAAATCTTAACGAGCGAGAGGATACGATTGAATTTACGGTTGTGGACGACGGCCTTGGTGTGCCGAAAACTGAGCAACATCATTTGTTCAGCAAGTTTTATAGAGCTGGGAATGCCAAAAAAGCCCGGCCTGATGGGACAGGGCTAGGACTATTCATGGCCAAAAAAGTCATCGTGGCCCAAGGCGGAGCGATTATATTTAAAAGCCAAGAGGGCAAAGGTAGTACGTTTGGCTTCAGCTTTGGAAAAGCTAAGCTAAAACCGCCTAAGAAGGTTCAAAAAGTGGCTTCTGTTCAAAGTGACAACTTGCGGGCTTCCGTTAATAAATAGCTCATACAATAAACAAAATGAGAGAAAGCAGCGCTTATTAACGCTTGTGCTTTAATTAGAAATGTTATAAAAAGTCTTGACTCTGATAATTATTATGGTAAAGTATAACTTATATATTATATAGATTCCCTTGAAACAGGGATCAAGTAGTGGATAAGGAAGGATAAAGTTTATGAAAATGCGAAACATAATTTTAGGGATCGCCTCTTTAGGTATGGTTTTAGCTATAGGCGTGAGTGCTTCAGCACATGTATCGGCTGCAAATGGCGATACGCCAAACTGCAAGTTCATCTATGAAGAAGGTCAACACAAAGGTTTTACAACCGGCACTAATGAAAAAGGCGATACTGTAAGCGTAAACGTTATTGTAGAAGGCGACAGCAATTGCCATAAGGATTTCGTATTTGCTTCTTTTGAAATCCCAAATGCAGCTGGTAACCCTTACCCACTTGAAAATCAGAAGTTGTTTGACTTTGTCCAACTACCAGGCGCTAAACCCGGTACTTACAAAATGACTGTTAATGTACCAAAGTGTTTCTATCAAGTTGATCTTGCATTAGGTATGAAACCAACTGGTACCAATGGCCACTTACCTATAGAACCCGGTCGTATGTTGAACGCTAAGTTGGGTGGTAACGGGGTATGTACAACGCCAACCCCTCCAGCTACCCCAGTAACTACCCAACCCACAACAACCCCTACCACTCTCATAAATACTGGGGCTGGTAATATAGCTGGACTATTCGCAATTGTTACCGTGGCCGCTGCGCTTAGCTATCGTACAGTTCTTGTGCGCCGCATGCGCTAACTTGTTGGAAAAAACAACCCATACTAAAACCACCTACAAATGCTCAAGAAGTTGTCGCCGCTCAGAGCGACAACCCTCTTGCAACCGTCACTAAATAGCTTCATATAATAAACAAAATGACGAAAAATTCACAGCATTGATAAAATGCTTGTGCTTTAATAGAAAATATTATAAAATTATTGACTTTTATAAGTTCTCGTTGCAGAATTTAAGTCATACTAATTCCTCGTTTGAGAGCGGGCGTGAGGGAGAATTTAAGGAGGGAGCAAACATGACTAAAAGTTTAAACAGAGTACGCAACATAATTTTAGCTCTTGCACTAGGTGTTGTATTGGCGACAGGTGTACGTGCAGTAGTGCACGCCGCCCCTGGCGATACACCAACCTGTAAATATATTCCCCAGGCTGATCTAGGCAAAGGCTTTACGAAAGGAAGCAACAGCAAGGGTGACACCATCAGCACAACGGTGGGAGTGCAGGGAGACAGTAACTGTCGTAAGGATTTCGTACTGGCTTCTTTTATTGTTCCTCATCAGGGGGGCAACCCTTATCCGCTTGAAGATCAGAAACTATTTGCATCTGCCACGCTGCAAAATGTGGCATCAGGCCCTAACGGTATGATGGCTACATATAGCTTGACTGTTAATGTGCCAAAATGTTTTTACCAAGTTGACCTAGCCCTAGGAACAAACCCAACTGGTCCCGGCGGACACTTGCCTTATGAACCAGGCCGTCTATTGAACGCTTACTTAGGTGGTCAAGGACTGGATTGTGGAACCAAGCCGCCACCGCCCTCAACCGGCGCATGCAGTAGTCTAGACGTAGCTTTCGTGAACAAAGAAAATCGTACGGTAAGTGCTAAAGTAAACGGTACAGGCACTAACATCATTGGCTATAAGATCGTGTGGGGCGACGGTACATCCGACAATGCGCAGACTAAAAACCACAAATATGGTACTGAAAAAGACACATTTACTATCACCGGAATGGTACAAGTAAAACAGGCTGATGGTAGCACGGTCTGGAAAGATGGCCGGCAGTGTCAGCGTGTGGTGAACTTCAAAACCAAAACCATCACACCGCCGACAGTCACTACTGTGTCAACTTCCACCCCAACAGCTACGCCGAGCAGCACTACAACGGAACTTACCAATACCGGTGCAGGTGATGCCATTGGTATGTTTACGGCAACTGCTATAGGCGCTGCTTTATGGCACAAATTCTACTTCCTCCGCAAATTTGCCAGACGGTAACCCTGTGTGGAAAAGCATCTGGCCAAAACCGCAAAATTGTGCTAGTATAAAACAGACTACTGACCGCTCGATAAATCCCCGCTAAAAAAGCGGGGATTTCCTTTTCACCCCTGTTATGGTATGATTCATCGGTCTTATGCGGCCTCATCGTCTAACGGTTAGGACACCAGGTTTTCATCCTGGCAATAGGAGTTCGATTCTCCTTGAGGTCACCAAAAGAGACTTTTCCTTTGCGGAAAGGTCTTTTTTATTTGGCACGTATCTGTAAAGTGGGCTTATAGCTTCGGTTCCAAAAGTCATATTGTTTGTGTTAAGTGACACCCCATCTGGGAATATCATTTTTTGGAACCTTTGTTTTAGGTCGGGGTCTGCATCAACCCATAATTTTTTGACATCACCCATGAAGTTCAACGCATACTCCACGGCTGACTGCTTGACCTGCTGTTGCTCTTCAAGTTTGGCTATATTTTCAATCACCTCAGCTTTATTGGCTGCAATGCTACTAATCAGTTCATCCTTTTCTTCAGTGGTCAGTTGGCCATTGTTTGCACTACGTAGGGCAGTAAGACGTTCGGCATCCAGGTTACTAAGCGATTTACGCTGTTGCTCAATACGCTTATTCAGGTTGCCAAGTTGGGTTAGGGCCTGACGATTTAATATTTCCTTATAGAGCCTCAGTACACCCTCTGACGGAGTTATGTCATCTAGTAGCTCTACGAACCCATTGTGTACATCATCAGCCTTACGTGAACGCACAATCCCTTTACACTGAGGGCGAGGACAATGGTATCTTGCAGAGTGACTTTTACCGCCGCCAGAAAGTGGAGCGGAAGCCCTGTATGCCCCACCACAGTTGTCACAACGTATAAAACGCTTCAGGGGGTACATACTGTTGATGATTAGCTTTTTCTTACCCAGTTTGTTAGTGCTTTTAGACTGAAGTGCTAGTACACGTTGTGTCTTGTTAAACAATTCTGGGGTAACTATTGAGTCTGCTATGTGTTTGCCCTCGTATAGTTCAAATCCTGAATGCTTATTGCATATGTAGCCCATATAAGCAGGTTGCGAAAGCATACGGTCAACGCTTGTATCATTCAGGTAACCGCCATGGGCATTACGCACGCCGAGTTCATTAGCCATCCGCTTTATGTCAGCCTTACTGTACTGTCCAGTTGAGTAGCGCTCGTAAAGCGTCTTTAGTGCAGGAGCGTGCTTGTTGCTGCGTAGCATTGAGTGTGTTTTTTGAGAGTCAATTTTGACCCTAACGACGTCATAGCCAGGTATTGGACCGCCTTGCCACCAGCCCTGTTTTGCGACTGAAGCCATGTTGTCGCTTGTAACACCAGACTTGATGTCATTGTCTAACTGACCGTTTGCGACCAACATAACTTCCATAAAACGACCCGTTGGACTTTCGTCAATATGTTCAGTCGCAGAACGAACAGCAACGCCTAGGCCGTTTAATACAGACTTCAGGTCACTTGCCCAGCTTTGTACGTCTCTTGACGAGCGTTGCATTTTGTAAAATATGGCGTACCCCATCTTGCCCTTATTACGAGCAAGGTAGAAAAGCATGTCCTTGACTGCTGGTCTCTTTCCGACTGTTTTTCCCGAACGACCTTCTTCTATGAACCACTTAACAATTTCAAGGCCGTTCTGGTCGGCGTACTGAGTGATACGTTGACGTTGTGTGTCAATGCTTTCGTTGTCCACCTGGTCTTTTGTTGACACACGTATGTACGCTACAGCCTTGTTGCTTCGTAAGGCCATTGTTTGTTGCTTTTGCCTTTGTAGACGTTCGGGTAGCATACTAGACACCATTATAGTTAGTGGAACCTAAATCTTGCAAGAAATTATCAGCTACCTCTGTAAGGCATATGACAAGTTCTGCTATTTGGTCATCTGACAAACCAGCAGCAGAGACTCCTAATAGCTTGCGAGCCTCCTTTATTGATATTGGAAGAGTTGTGGGCGGGTTTAGTAACATTAAAACCTCAAGACTGGTGTTGGCTCTTGAATAGTTTGTGTTACTCGTCCCTTACCCGAGTTACTTTCATAGTAGCACAATCTTAGGTTTTCTTAGGTTTTCTCAGGTCGGCCAAATGTTAGGTTTTGCTAGGTTTTGCTAGGTGCATGCAAGCATATTTGTACCCACATATATTAATCAGTTGAGCAAGAGACTCAGATAAAGGTTATATATGGGGGCGTATTGGCTATTATTTCCCTGTAAAACCACCGTAAAAAAGTCTATAATCAAAAGCAGCAGCTTGGGTATTCAGCCCTGATGACATTACAGGGCATGCTTATGATACTGATTAAAGGGTTAATAAGGTTACAATGGTAAAGAATGAAAAAGTTAAAGTTTCCAGCTGATTTTATTAATAAAAACGTCTGTGGCGATGCCGTAGCTGTCATGAAGCAAATGCCTGATGCCAGTGTAGACCTAGTCATCACGTCACCACCTTATAACCTCAAGAACTCAACTGGTAACGGCATGAAAGACGGTCGTGGTGGTAAATGGTCAAGGGCTGCGCTAATGAACGGCTACGAAGAACACCACGATAATATGCCGCATGATGATTACGTAGCGTGGCAACGAGAATGCTTAAAGGAAATGTTGCGTGTTACCAAAGAAGACGGGGCCGTTTTCTACAATCACAAGTGGCGTGTACAGGGTGGCTTGTTACAGGACAGACATGATATTGTTGAGGGCTTTCCAGTTAGACAAATAATAATTTGGCGTAGAAAAGGCGGGATTAATTTCAACCCTGGCTACTTCCTGCCGACATACGAGGTCATTTATTTAATTGCTAAGCCTAAGTTTAAGCTAGCCCCTAAAGCAAGTAGTCTTGGCGACATTTGGGAGTTCGGGCAGGAACTAAAAAACACACACCCCGCACCTTTCCCAGTCAAACTAATTGAAAGAATTGTTGGCTCTACGAACGGTAAAATCATCCTAGACCCATTCATGGGTTCAGGTACCACTGCTATAGCTGCACTGAACCTAGACAGAGAGTACATCGGTATAGAGCTATCTAAGAAGTACTGCGAATTAGCAGATGAGCGTATAAAAAACCACCAAAAACAAGAAAGTCTAATCGCATGAAAATCTATACCAAAGACGAGTTAATAAAGAGACTGCACGAGATTGCTGCCATGGGTTGGGTAGAAAATGGGCGTCATGGCAACCATGGTGGTATTGGTAACACTCTTGAAGACTTGCTAGGTATTGAAGAAAACAACTTACCCATACCTAATGCAGCTGAGTGGGAGTTGAAGACACAGCGGCTAAATACATCCTCATTAACTACACTATTTCACACGGAGCCGTCACCGACTGCCCTTAAGTTTGTGCCTGCTATATTATTGCCGAAATACGGTTGGGCCCACAAAGAAGCTGGTAAGAAGTACTCCGAGACTGAAATGAGTTTTAGACAGACAATCAACGGCCTCAGTAGAAGCGACAGAGGCTTCATGGTACAGATTGACCGCAAGGAAAAGAAAGTACTGATTTCATTTGATAAAAACGCCGTATCGGACCGACATAAGGACTGGCTGGCTGGTGTTGAGGCAAAAGTCGGCTTAGGTGAGTTAAATCCGCAACCATACTGGGGCTTTGAAGATTTGGAACACAAAGTTGGTGCCAAGCTGACAAACTGCTTTTTTGTGCAGGCAGCAGTAAAAAGAGAGAACGGCAAAGAGTTTTATAAATATGAACGGGCAATGAAATTAACAGGGTTTGATTTTGAAGGATTTTTACAATGCTTAGAAAACAGCACGGTACTAGTTGATTTTGACGCACGTACTGGACATAATCACGGCACCAAGTTCAGAATTAGGCAAAATAGTTGGCCGCAACTCTACAGAGAAAAAGAAGTATTGTTTTAAGTCTGTGAGCCTGATGTAGCCATGAACGACGCAATAGACTTTATCATCAAATTAACCCCTATAGCAGGGGTAATAATCGCATGGATTGGTCTAGACACTTGGAAGCGCCAAATCAAAGGAACCGATAAATACAAAGTTGCCAGTGAGTTATTGTTAGAAGTTTATAGAGTGCGTGAAGGCGTTGGGGTAGTTCGTTCATCCTTCGTTCAATACACCCCAGTAAAGAACGATAAGGCCAGTAAGGAAATGAATGAGTTCTTTGGTTATGTTGAAGCAATGGAGCGAAGATGGAAAGAGGTTACCGAGCCTGTTGTCCAGCTGTCGTTATTGTCCTTAAAAGCCGAGGTACATCTAAGCAAAGACATTAAGCAAGAGGTTGATAAGTTAATGAAACTAATCCGTGAGCTACAAGTAACTTATGAGCAATATATTGACGTTAAGCGCCCTGGGTCAGGTTTTACTGCTGAGGACTTTGATATGGATGCAAGAAAAGTACTTTGGGCCAAACCAACTGATGATAGTTTCAATGAAAACATAATAACCGCTGTTGAAAACATAGAAAACCTGACTCGCAAGTATCTTTAGGGTAGAATTTAGACTTGGGTTCAACTACCAACAGGTAGTGCTAATGACCCTTGACCTGACTTGAGTAATTGCTGCCAGCGAAGTATTTCCTCACAGATAAGGTTCCACTTCGTCTCTAATCGGGTCACCAATAGAAGCACCCCAGGTGCTTTTTATTATGACTACTTGCTTGCCTCGGATAAGCACAAGCAAGTACACTGATAGATAATGGATACGACAGACCGCATCCCTAATGTTCCATTGGCTAAGTTTAAACGAACTAAAATCTTAGCTACACTTGGGCCAGCCACAAACAGCTACGAAGCTATTTTGGGCATGTTACAAGCCGGTGCAAACGGACTACGACTTAATTTTAGCCACGGTAGCTTTGAGGAGCGTGGGCAGCAGATTAAATGGATTCGTAAAGCCAGCAAAGAATACGGTAAGCCGGTTGCTATCGTGCAAGATTTGCAAGGGCCAAAACTCCGTCTAGGCGATTTTGAAGGGGTTATACCAATCCAAAAAGGACAAGGACTGCGTTTCAAATACGACGTTGATTACGAACAAACGGGTTTTATACCAACACAGTTCGATCTCAGTAAAAAAGTCAAACGGGGCGAACGATTCTATATCTTTGACGGCAAAGTACGAACCACCATAACGAGTGTTCGTGATGGTGCAATTTATGTTACCGCCGAGAATGAAGGCGTACTTATTAAACGCAAGGGTATTAATCTGCCAGACACCGACTTTGCCGGCGACATTATTACCGACAAGGATCGCCAAGACATTGTTTACGGTGTAACTCATGATATGGATTATGTAGCACTAAGTTTTGTACAAACCGAAGCCGATATACGCAAATTACGCAAAATACTACAAAACCTGGGCAGCACGGCCAAGATTATTGCCAAGATTGAGACCAAGGCAGCAGTGGAACATCTAGAAGAAATTGCTCGCGAAGCTGATGCTCTCATGGTGGCGCGCGGCGACCTAGCTACAGAAATGACGCCGGAAGCTGTCCCGGTAGTACAAAGGAAAATTACTGCGTTAGGTTTACGACTGGCCAAACCGACTATTGTAGCTACTCAAATGCTTGCCAGTATGGTGCATGAAGCAGAACCGACTCGCGCTGAGGTATCAGATATTGCTACCGCTGTCATCTTAGGCAGTGACTGCCTAATGCTAAGTGATGAAACGGCTAGCGGCAAATATCCAATCAGTGCGGTCGAAGTTATGAAACGAGTTATTAAATACATTGAAGCTAATCATATTGTTGAAGTCGACTTTCTGGATAATGCAGAAGGCGGTCAATCGCGGGCTATTTCAGGGGCTGCCATTTTGTTGGCCGATTCAGTCGGTGCCAAAGCGGTTGTGGCCGAAACTAAATCTGGCGCAACCGCCATGCAGTTGTCAGCGCAGCGGCCAAACCGCTCAATCATTGCTGTGACATTTGATAACCATGTGGCCCAACAACTAGCATTGGTGTACGGTGTCAAAAGTTATGTCCGGCCGAGCGACAAGCTAGCTGCAACCAAGCTAACAAACTGGCTTAATCAGAAAAAAGTACTAAACAAAGGTGATATTATAGTGACTGCTTCAAGTAAATATCCCGGTGTTGTTGGAACGACAGATACAATTAAAATCAGGGTATTACAATAATGAGACACCCATGCGCGGCCCATTTGGCCTGTAACACAGGTAAATGGGACCTCCGGCTTGGGTTTCTCATCGCTGCTTTGGAAATAAATTCCAATTCGCTTAGCGCGAACCGCAGCTTCTCTTCCCAATTTAATCTAATTACAGTTTATAATATAGGAATAAAGCGGGTGGAGTAGGGTGGGATTTCGCAAAAAAACAATTAGAGATATCAAGCTTGACGATAAATGCGTTCTGGTAAGTGTTGACTATAATGTGCCTGGTAATGACCAAGGCGAAGTTACTGACGACTATCGCATCAAGGCCTCGCTGCCAACTTTAAAGTATTTACTTGAGAAAAAATGCCGGATTGTACTCATCAGCCACCGAGGTCGACCTGATGGAAAGGTTGTGCCTAAGTTTAGCTTACGGCCAGTTGCGCCAATACTTTCTAAACTCATTGGCAAAGAAGTGCAGTTTGAGAAAGACTGCATCGGCCCGGTCGTAAAACAAACAGTCTCAAAGCTGAAACCTGGTCAGATACTGTTGCTCGAGAACACCCGTTTTCACGCTGGTGAAGAAGCTAATGATTCAGGCTTTGCCGCCGAACTAGCCAATGGCTGCCAGGTATTCGTCCAAGATGCGTTTGGTAATGCCCATCGGAACCATGCGTCGATTAGTGGTGTAGCGAAACTACTGCCAGCTGTAGCTGGACTCTTACTCGAACAAGAAGTAGACACCATCACTGACGTTATGGAAAAGCCCCAGCGCCCTTTAATGGCAATTGTAGGCGGCGCCAAGATTGCCGATAAAATCGATATCATAAAACGTTTCATTGAAATTGCCGACATCGTAGTAATCGGTGGGGCTATGTCTAATACATTTTTGCTGGCTCAAGGTGTCAAAATTGGCAAGAGCATGGCTGATAAAACTGATTTGCCGCTGGCCAAGGATATATTAGAAAAAGCCCGCACTAAAGCTAAGAAAGAACACTTTATTTTTTACTTACCGCAAGACGGTGTAGTGGCAAAACGTGTTGAGGAACATGCCACAACTCGCATTGTAGATTGGGATGCGCACGTGATTGCAGAAGTAGAAAACTATCCAAAGCGGCCGCCGCGCGAAAGCGCGATGATTAAAGCTGACGAAATGATATTAGATATTGGGCCGTTTAGTGGTGCCTTTATTGCTGGTGCAACTCAGCTGTGCGAAACAGTTGTATGGAATGGTGCAATGGGGGTAACCGAAGTACCTGCTCTGCAAGGGGCGGTCGGTCCATTTGCACATGGCACAGAACTAGTCATTGATGCTTTAATTGGCGAATACGGCCATCAACCGTTTACCTTAGTGGGTGGTGGCGACACTGCGGCTTACCTGGCTGAGCGCCACATGACAAGCTACTTTAATCATGTTTCAACCGGCGGCGGTGCCAGCCTGGAATTGATGGCCGGCAAAAAACTACCAGGGGTTGAAGCACTGCAAAATAAAGGTAAATAATGCTGTACAATAACCTTAAGCATGATGCGTAAGATTTTAATCGTTGGAAACTGGAAAATGCATTTGACGGTGGCGCAGTCCAGCTTGCTATTACAGCGGCTCGATAAACACATTAAAGGACATCGGGATATTGAAGTAGTGTTAGCACCCAGCATGCTTGCTTTGCAGCCTTTGAGCGTTCAGCTTGACAGGCGCAAGTTCCGCTTGGCTGCTCAGAACGCCTATTTCAAAGATGATGGAGCTTTTACCGGCGAAGTCTCGTTTAGCATGCTGCGCGATATAGTCCACTATGTGTTGGTTGGCCACTCTGAACGCCGGCATATTTTTAATGAAAGTTTAAGCCTGGTGAGTGAAAAAGTGGCTGCCGCCTTTCGCAATGAACTGATTCCTATCTTGTGTGTTGGCGAGACTAAAAGCGAAAAAATGATGGGTGAGACACCGCGAGTTATTCACGACCAGCTTACCACGGCTATCAGTGGCTTGACGGCTGAGGAAGTTGGGGATTTGGTCGTTGCTTATGAGCCGGTTTGGGCCATTAGTAGCGGCAGTGATTATACTCACCATGCCATTGCTAAACCGGATGAGGTTGAAAAGGCAGCTGCTTTAATCAGACATCATATTGGTGAACTCTATGGTGAAAAAGCCGCCAAACGGGTTCGTGTGCTTTATGGTGGCAGTAGCGATGGTGAAAACGCCTATGGTTACTTAACAGTACCTGGAATTGATGGTTTGTTACCTGGCGGCGCGAGTCTGAATTATCAGGAGTTTAGCAGCATAATACAAAGTGCCGAAAAAGTACTTCATGAAGCAGAGGGGACAAATAGTGAACGCAAAAAATGATGATACGAGCGGCGTTTTTGATGTTGCCAAGCCGGGCCAAAGCAGGCCAGATACTACCTCACGCCCGATCATAGTAGGACATAAAAGTATGGTGGAAGATCCGATGGTTACCGCTTCAGCTTCCACTAGTGTTGCTGCCAGTAAAAAAGATAACGATGAACAAGACAGCTCTCTAAAATCAACTGAAGATAAGATTGCGCCTCATGAGGCACACCCGGTAAGTCCATTACACGAAACCGTGGCGCCTGAACCACCAACACCGGAACCACCAACTAAACCGAGTGAAGATAATCCAAAAACATCTGATAGTTCTGCAATACAACAAGCTGAATCTGACAAAAAAGAAAAAGAAACAGAAACAAGTGAAGAAAAAGTTAGTGACGAAGAAAAAGCTCGCCAAGCAACTGTGCAAAAGCTAATAGATGATAAGCAATACGTCGTTCACGTCGGCGAAGAGAAACGCCAGCGCAGCAAGCGCATTTTATTACTGATTTTGGGAGTTGGTGCAGTAGCCTTGTTGTTGATAGCTTGGCTACTGATGAGCTCTTAGCTAGCAAGCCTATTGCTGCTAAAATAGCCAAGTGCTTGAGAGCTTACTGACAGGATTAAATAAAGAGCAGCAGCGGGCAGTTGAAACTACTGAGGGTCCGTTGCTTATTCTAGCTGGTGCCGGCAGTGGTAAGACTAAGACACTGACGCACCGGATTGCTTACTTAATTACCAGCAAGAAAGCGACCCCGTTTAATATCTTGGCAGTAACATTTACCAATAAGGCGGCTCGCGAAATGCGTGAACGGATTGCTAAGCTAATGGGCGAGAATCCCGATAACCGTTCATTCCTGCCGTTCGCTGGTACATTTCACAGCATTTGTGTACGAATACTTAGACAGGACGGTGAGCATAGTGGCATTCCACGTAATTTCGTTATCTTTGATGAGGCCGATCGGCAAGCAGCGCTAAAGCAAGTAGCAAAAGAGCTGCACATTGACGAAAAAAGTTTCCCGCCTAGATTATTGGCAAGCCTGATTAGCAGTGCTAAAAATGAGTTGATTACGCCAGCCCAGTATGCCGGGCTACAGAATAGTCCAGCAGAGCGCGCGGCTTCAGCAGCCTTTCCTCGTTATCAACAAGTACTCAAAGACGCCAGCGCTCTTGATTTTGATGATCTGATCGGACGCACCGTGTACTTATTAGAAAGCCAGAAAGAAATTTTCGAGAAATGGCAACGTCAATTTCGCTATGTCCTAATCGATGAGTATCAAGACACCAACGCGGCGCAGTACCGCTTGGTAAAGCTACTAACTAATAAAGATCAAAACATTGCCGTCGTTGGTGACGATTGGCAAAGTATTTACTCCTGGCGAGGTGCTGACTTTAGAAATATTCTTAATTTTGAAAAAGACTATCCCAAAACGACTATTATTAAACTTGAGCAAAATTACCGAAGTACAAAGCACATTTTGGAAGCGGCACATGCCGTTATCACTAAGAACCAGCAGCGTTCTGATAAGAAGTTATGGACCGAAGCACAGCATGGTATGCCAGTCCAGATCATGCAAGTCGGCAGTGAGCGGGCCGAGGCTGAAGCGGTAATGCAACGCGTTCGAACGGCCACGGACCTGCGCCTGAGGAAATTTGAGGATTTCGCCGTGCTATATCGTACTAATGCTCAGAGCCGCTCCATCGAAGAGACATTTATCCGTTACGCTATTCCTTATCGCATAGTTGGCGGGGTACGCTTTTATGAACGCAAAGAAATTAAAGACTTGTTAGCCTATTTAAGGCTTATTTATCAACCACAAGACCATGTTAGCTTTGAGCGCGTTGTGAATGTGCCAACGCGTGGTATCGGACCAAAGTCGCTTCAAGTTTTCCATGATTGGCGGGGTGGCAAAAGTTTGCTGGGTGCCTTATTGCAGGTTGATAGTTGTATAGAGCTAACTCCCAAAGCACGTCAAGCGTTGCACGAGCTGGGCGAATTGATTAGTAAACTCCATGAGCTTATTGCAGAAACAAGTCTATCCGGCCTGCTGGACAGCCTAATACGTCGCTTAAACTACCTAGACTATCTGACAGATGGTACACCGCAAGGCGAAGCTCGGCAGGAAAACGTACGCGAGCTTTTAAGTGTGGCTCGCTCATTCGAAGAGGCAGGGCTAGCCGGTTTCTTAGAGGAAGTGGCACTAATTAGCGACATTGACGCCGCCAAATTTGGTAATGACGCTGTAACGCTAATGACTTTACATGCTGCTAAGGGCCTGGAGTTTCCAGTGGTGTTTATAACCGGTATGGAAGAGACTATCTTTCCACACTCGCGGGCCTTGTATGATCAAAATGAAATGGAAGAGGAGCGGCGGCTATGTTATGTCGGCATGACTAGGGCTAAAGAGGAGCTGTATCTCATTCATGCTAGCCAGCGCTTACTTTATGGAACCTCTCAGCACAATCCACCGTCCAGATTCTTGAGTGAGATTGAGCCTGCCAGCCAACGGACAGCTTTTGAATCGACTCCACCAAACTTTGATGAAGTCAATCAGGAGCCCGTCTATCTACCGGAACTAAATGAGGGCGATCAGGTGCGCCATAAGCTTTTTGGAACCGGCCGGGTTGTCGAGATAAGCGGCGACAACGCAACTATTTATTTTAAGGGGAGTGGTACTAAAAAGCTGAATATTGCTTTTGCTCCTCTAGAGCGACTGTAAGTAGCATTTACCCCTTAAATTTGCTACACTGGACGCTGGTTTTCTTTGGTGAAATTGTTGTCGTTTTGAAGATAAGTAGTCATAAAAGGAGCGTGCGGGTAGGCACCACCAATGCGTAAACGCATTAAATTTGTCCACAAGAACAAACACCTCGCCAAGCGAACGGCCAGGCGTCATCGCCTCGTGGCACTTAAAAGTCATCCATTTATTGTGCCAGTAGCTACCTTTTTAATTCTGTTTTTTATTACGCTGACGCTTTTTGTTTCGCTTGGTAGCCACACCGTTACTGCTAGTGACTCTCACATCGTAATTCTTAATAATAATAAAAAGGAAGAAACCCTGCCGACTCGCGCAACCACTGTCGGTGATTTTTTAAAGCGACTTAATATCGTCCTCAATCAAGGCGATGTGGTAGAACCGGCAGCCGATACACCCATAGTGGAAGACAATTTTAAAGTAAACGTCTACCGGGCAAGGCCAGTGACGGTGGTTGAAGGCAGCACCAAGGTTTTTTCGTTGAGCGCAGCCACAACACCGCGTAGTGTTGCCCAACAAGTTGGTGTCAATCTTTACCCTGAAGACGTTGTTAATGAGGCGCCATCGAATGACTTTCTAAGAGACGGCATTACCGCTAAGGTTACGGTTAAGCGTGCCACGCCGCTTGTGTTGAATGTCTATGGTACGCCCGCCGAGGTGAGGACTCAGACTGCCAAAGTGAGTGATTTACTAAAGGAAAAAAACATCCATCTCGCAGAAGGCGACAGTGTCCAGCCCGGCGCCAGCACAACAATTACGCCGAATCAACAAGTATTCATTTTACGTAAAGGTACCCAGCTACTAACTGAACAACAAGAAATTGCAATGCCACAGCAAAGAATAAAAGACAAGAGTCTTTCTTTGGGTGCAACCGCTATCCGTCAGCAAGGCAGTCCAGGCAAAAAACTAGTTACCTTCATTAATGGTCCAGACGGCAAGCGGCAAATTGTACAGGAAGTTACTATTCAACCGCCCGTCGTGCAAATTGTTGCGGAGGGTAGCTTTATTGATGTGCCGACAGATAAGACTGCCATTATGGCATCCGCCGGCTTATCGGAAGGCGATTACGGCTATGCCAACTATATCATTAGTCATGAGTCTGGTTGGTGTGCCACCAAGTGGCAAGGCGAGGCTGGCGGTTGTCCGGCTTATCATGGTGCGCCGGGCGCCGGCGGCTATGGTTTGTGCCAGGCCACACCTCCATCCAAAATGTCGGCCGCCGGGGGTGATTGGGCGAGTAATCCGGTCACTCAAATGCGTTGGTGCTCAGGTTATGCGGTCGGTCGTTACGGTAGTTGGGCTGCTGCTTCTAGCCATTGGCAAAGCTATCACAGCTGGTAGATGTAATCTCTAGATTTGTTATAGTCAGAGTATGACCAGTGAACATACTACCAAGAAAAGCCTGGGCCAGCATTGGCTGCACGATGAACAAGCCTTAGACGCTATTTGTGCAGCAGGAGAGCTGACTAAAGATGATAATGTGCTTGAAATTGGCCCAGGTCTGGGAACACTCACCAAAAAGCTGCTAGAGCAGACTAACCACGTTATAGCCGTTGAAAAAGACCACCAACTCGCCAAATCTCTAAGTGAAAGGATAAACCTAGCACATATGCAGGGGGAGGGACTGGAGGTGATGGAAGGGGATATTTTACGGCTTGACTTAACCCAGCTGCCCCCAAAGTATAAGATTGTGGCCAATATTCCTTACTACTTGACCGGTAATCTACTCAGAATGCTATCGGACTCACCAAATCCAGCCAGTCGGGTTGTTTTATTGGTCCAAAAAGAAGTGGCCCAGCGAGTAGCGGCTCAGCCAGGCGCTATGTCGTTGTTGTCCGTAACAGCTCAATTTTACTGGCAGGTTAGCTTGGGTCAGGTCGTCCCAGCTCGATTGTTCACACCGCCACCCAAAGTTGATTCGCAGATTTTGATTCTCAAGAGCCGATCAGAACAACTCCTATCGGACATTGGCACAAAAGCCTTTTTTAGGTTGGTAAAAGCTGGATTTGCCGCGCGACGCAAAACCCTGATTAACTCTCTAGCAGGCAGTCTAAGAATGGAAAAGGCTCAGATACAAGCAGTTCTGGATGAGGCTCAAATTGCTTCTGACTTGCGTCCCCAAGCGTTGTCTCTTAGGGACTGGAACAGACTTTATGTAGCCAGCGTCAAAGCCGAAATTTTGTAACTTCCCTGCTCCAACGCAGCCAATACTTGATGTGTTAAGTATGCATGCGCTACAATTAGTTGGTTAAGATATTTTCAAGGTTTTAAACTAATGCGACCAACAAACAACATCGGCTACCTGCTTCAACATTTGTCTGGCGTGTTAGCCAAACAATCTGATCAAGCACTGCAGGAACGGCTCGGCATAGGGTTTTCCCAATTTAAGATATTGATGGTGTTACAGTGGAATCCAAATGTTCAGCAGCGCTATATAGCCGAAGCACTTGGTCAAACTGAGGCTAGTATTAGCCGACAAATAAAGCTGCTGCATGATCAAAGTATGCTGACAACTCGCATCAGTGAGCGTAATCGCCGAGAGCATATTACTGTACCCTCGTCCAAAGGAGAGCGCATGACGGAAGAAGCCCTGCAAGTATTAAATAGCTATCACGCGCCGATGTTTGCTAAATTAAGTGACAAACAACAGGCCCAACTATTGGAGAGCTTGACGCTCATGCACCAGGAAGTGTGCCGAGGCGACAAACCAGGGTCATGCGACCACCCGTTTGATGTTTAGTTTTCGCGAAGGCAAAGGGGTAGACATAAGCGTATTAAGAGTGTATAATATCTGTTACGGGGCTGAATTTTAAGCTCGACGTTGGACTTTATCAGTTAGATCAGCAGGTCGCTTGTCAGCGTGAGGCCTACCTATTGGTGTTTCATGAATCTGAAATTGTTTAGTTTGGTAGTGAAGAATATATCTTTTCAGCAAAAAATCAACGATTTTTAGGATATGAAACATCGGTAGGTAGGTCTTGAATAGGCAACAACCTTTTAGATGCAAATCTTAAAGAACGCTTTACTGCATTTGTAAGCACAAAACTTAACAGTCTTGCTGCTGCTTTTGCTCCTAAAGCATTAGCTTTAGTTTAATTTACTAAAGCCGCGCCTAGCCTGACGCCAGATATTCTAGTAGCGTGTCATATCATCTGGATGCACCGAATATTTGATTCGACATTCGGTTAAGACAATTGAATCAACCTGTAAAACTTTTTGGTCATTTCAATGTTTTGCAGTAATTAAATGACCTAAGCCTGTAGACGTCTAACATTGGTAAACTAGCGGACCCGGGGGCAGTACCCGGCAGCTCCACCATAAG
>CAYVSP010000002.1:30947-51550 GCA_964453655.1 uncultured Candidatus Saccharibacteria bacterium | reverse complement strand
TCTTTAAGATCATTTAGGTAGTTATTAATGTCTTGGAAATTTAGCAGAATGTGAGCGCCATGTACTTTATCCGCTTGATTATCCAGATTTTTGACAATTTCCAAGGCATAGCCGATATTAATAACGCCAGAATATTGGCCGGGCTGCAGCTTGAAGAGCTGATCGACTGTTTGAGCTGGCAAATCACGATTGGTGCGACTAATCTGCCCCATGTCTCCGCCGTTTTCTTTATTGCCCGGATCATCTGAGTATTTCTTAGCAACCGCCGCAAAGTCTGCTCCGCCCTTTAGCTCATTTAGCGCCGTATTGGCTTTATTGGTTGTAGCTGTGTCAAGGGTGCTCAACACTTTTTGAGCAAGTAGTTGTTGCTTTAGCTCTCGCTTAAAATCATCAACCGACCAGCCCCAGTAATCCTTTAGCACATCCTCGAACACTTTATCATTGTCACCCAGACGGTTTTGTGCGCGGACAATAGCTATTTCGTCATTGACCTCTTTATCACTAACGCTAATGTGGCGTTGGGCCGCCAATTGTTTAATATAGGCGGCGTTGACTACATCATTGAGAGCTTTCTTCTTGAAATCAGCTAGCTGCTGACGGCCTGAGTCGCTATTAAAGTCCAGTTTTTGCTGAGTCTGGTAGTAATGCATGTAATGGCGCAGCTCAAATAGATAGTTTTCATAGGCCACAAAGTGTTTACCGGCCTTGGCAGCCGGAAAAGGCAGCACTTGAGTCACTCGATAGACGAAGGTCGATGTCGATTGCAGGCGGTACAAGGCAATTACAGAGTAGCTGAAAAATACCACAATAGCCGTAATAAATAATGTGGTAGATATTAATACAATGCGGTGTTTGGAATGTTGCAGCGGATAAATATATTTGCGGGCGCTGCCGATTACTTTTTCACGGTGTTCGGCGACTGTTTCATTAGTAATGCGTGGGGCGTTTTCGGCCGCTTCTTTTAATACCTCAGCTTCCGGTTTTTGGACCGGAATTTTATCTTTACCTCTGACTATTAGACCCTTAATCTTCTTCCGCATTATCACCTTTGCTGTGCGAAGGATAGCTGGCTGTTACCACCCCTTCTTCTCTCAAAATACCTAGCAGCCGTTTCTGAATTTTAGCCGGATGATGGACATCATGGATGACTAAATCACCTAAGTAGGTTTGCATCATTATTGTACCAAATCCGAGCAGTGTTTCCTGCAGCCCGGCAATCTCATAATTGACCATCTGTATCTGGTTGATTCCTACATCTACAACACTCTTGTGGAATAAGCCCTTTTGGGTTATCTGAATGAGCCGCTGGTTGGTCACTATAAAAATGCTGTAGTACCAGGCGATCCAGAAAGGTAACATTACTATAACCGCAAGTAATAGTCCGGCGACAATACTGCCAAAGAAGAAGGTAAGCGTCGGTGGGTTGTCAGTGTTGGTATAGGTCAGGATTAAAGTATAAAGTACTGGCAATAAGAGGCTTACGCTGGCAATAATTAATCCTTTACGCATTACAATTGGGTGTTTGCGAAAGACCAGTAGGACGTCTTCATCATCCAGCTGGTCGGCAAATATTTTTTCCTTATCGTCTTGCTTTTTAGGCATGATATAAGCGTATACGGTTTATTATGTAGCGTCTAGTCAGTGGTGCCCCCGAGAGGAGTCGAACCTCTAGCTTCTCCTTAGGACGGAGTTATTTTATCCATTGAACTACAGGGGCTCAAGCTATTCTACAACGACCGCTCACCTTTCACGCTCAGGATATAAATGGGCGTACTCTGTTTTATCGTACTTAAAAAGCTCGTCCGACTTAAAGAAACGGCTAACTTCGACTTCACCGCTTTCTTTGCTATCAGATGCATGAACTAAGTTTCGACCCTCACCAATCGCAAAATCACCTCTGATTGTACCGGCATCGGCGCGGCGCGGATTGGTAGCACCGACAATTAAACGAACTGACTCAACGCATTCATAGCCTTCCCACGCCATAACAACCACCGGGGAGCTTTTCATAAACTTCTGAAGGTCATCGTAAAATGGTTTTTCAATGTGCTCAGCGTAATGGGCCGATAGAAGCGCATCGTCTAAGCTCATCATTTTAATGCCGATGAGCTTAAGGCCCTTGTTTTCTAACCGGCGAATGGTTTCGCCAATCAGACCACGCTGGATAGCATCTGGTTTGGCAATAATTAAGGTCTTTTCCACGATTATTCCTTATGTTATTTGTTCCTATGTTAACAGATACAGAGCATCCTTGCTAGTGTCGCACAATGTTACAATAAGCTTATGCGTTTAGAAAAAGCTAAGACTGACTTTCTCTACCCCACGGCGAATCCTCTCGCCGCGGGGACCCCTTTTAATATATTCCAGGAAAAAGACTATGCTATTAAGTAAGGCCAAAACTGACTTTTTAGAATATTTGGAAATTGAACAGAATCGTTCGCAAAAGACGATTCGTAATTATGATCACTACCTGACGCGGCTAATTGACTTTGCCGGCGATGTAAGTGTAGCCGATATCGACCCGGAGCTTATCCGTAAGTGGCGTTTGTGGTTAAACCGGCTTGGTACTAATACCAGTGATGAATTACAATCGGCTACTCTAAACTATCATCTGATTGCACTTAGAAGCTTTTTGAAGTTCTGCGCTAAACGAGATATCCCTGCCCTGACAGCCGATAAAATTGAGCTGGCCAGAACCAGACGCAAACAAGTTACTTTTTTGTCTTCCGAAGAAGTTGAGCGACTGTTAGAGCAACCGGATACTTCTAAATTAGTCGGACTGCGCGACCGCGCCATACTTGAATTACTATTTTCTTCAGGGCTGCGTGTATCGGAGTTAGTTGGCTTGGATAAAGACCACATAAATTTAAAACGTCGCGAATTTATGGTCCGCGGTAAAGGTCAAAAAGACCGGCCGATTTTTATCAGCCCGAACGCGGCTGATTGGATTCAGAAGTATTTGGACCAGCGGACTGATACGACAAAACCGTTGTTTATCCGCTTTGGCGGCAATAAACAGGTTGATTTATCCGGCAATTATCACCGCTTAACGGCCCGCAGTATCCAGCGCATGGTCAGCCGCTATGCCCTACTGGCCGGTATAACCAAGCATGTCTCGCCCCATACCTTACGGCACTCATTCGCAACCGATTTACTTATGAACGGGGCCGATCTTAGAAGCGTTCAGGCTCTTTTAGGGCACAGCAACATATCAACTACCCAAATTTACACCCACGTCACCGACCCACACCTCAAATCAGTTCATCAAAAATTTCATAATACAGGTCCATGATAATCAAGCGATTAGCGAAATTATATGCCGAACCCAAGAAGTCCAGTCCATAAGCAGAAATAGACTTCTTGGCGTGAAGCTATAAAAGTTTCACCACAAGGCTAGTTAGGAAAAGCCCCGCCTGAGCAATTACCCACGTCAACTGGCGGGTTGGTACCATCAACTGTAAATTTCTTACAAACCTTGTCAGTGCCTGCTAGGCCAAAGGCTGGGCCGTTACCAGAAAGATCCCTCGACAGACGCACTTGCACACGCTGTTCTACGTCTTGAGCCTTACCGGTTGAGTCAATGACAGTCTGGCCAATTAGTTTGACGTCACAAGCTTGACTGCCACAGATAGTCAGAGACATAGTGGTATAGACCGGCTGAACACGTACATAATAGGTGTCTGTTCCACTGGGTAGACTGTTTATTTTAATCAAGCAGTGTTGTCTTCCACTAACTGGGGTACTGCAATCAGCCGTGCCAATTGAGCCCGAGGCAGCTCCATAGCTTAGTAATCCAGTTGAACTAGCTTTAGGATACACAAAAAAGGATTTGCTTGTGTTCACGTCAATACTGGCATCGACTACTTCGATACGCATAACTGGAGCATGGCAAGCGCTACCCGGAATAAGGGGCCAAGTCTGGGGATTACTGCCACTAGCCGGGCAGCCTGAAAAGTCATTTGTTGAACTATTGTCATCCCAGAAAAATGCCAGATTATTTAGACTTTGGCCAGTGGCTGCTTTGACTTGGAACACGCGCTGGGTGTCTGTTGGATTGGATTCAATAGTGGTGGGTGTTGGGTTTACAAACAAGCAGGTAAAAGAAGCGTTCGTATTGCCAGTCAAAGCAACCGGATCGGAAGTCGGTGATAACCCTGAGTCTTGCAAAAAAGAACCTACACCACGACATTTAGTCGTATAGTCATTTCCTAGTCTTGGATCGTTACTTGCTACCCACTGATTTAAGACAGTTTCAGCTGCATTTATACCGCTTTCGGCTGCATATGAAGCCTGGGTGCTTAATTGGCGATCTAGTGCATTACGTTGCTCACGACGACTTACTTGGGCAAAGCTTAATACGATGAGCGACAACACTACCGTCAAGATCATAGTTACAACAAAAGATACTAAGCCCTGTTCATTTTGGTCTAACATTGATTTTTTAATATTACGCTTATGCATAGCCATATTTAGTGTACTCTCCTTTCAACCGTCGTGGTGAGTATGGAAGTAGCACAATAGGCGTTACCAGTACTTCCTTTGCAGGTATTGCCAATGGACGGGGCTGCAGGGCTGAATAAATCTCGCTGCCCCGTAGCAACTCCAACAGTAATTGTGTAGATATTATTAGAGCCCTCGACGTCAAGCTCTATAAGCTTCATACCAAACCCCAGCCGCTCCTTTGCTCCACTAAAAGCAGACGCCGCGGCTGGGCTTTGGACTGTATAGCCACCAAGGTTGCAACCTTGTGAGACCGGATAACTTATAAGAACGTATGGCCTTTGGTTTGCAGGATCAGGTACCGGCTGATGATCCAGTTGCATATCCATAATGTAGTCGTAGCCAATGCCATTGATGCAAAAACCATATCTACAGCCTTGCTTTGCTGACGAATAGCTGGGGCCACAAGAAGCGGGATTCAAACTATCAGGCTGCGTAGTCATTATGGTTTCACCGCTATACTGAATGCCACGGCTTATTTCGTCTATTATATTTCTAGCCGTCTCCTGCGTTCGGGACTGTATGGTGCCTTTATAATAGGCTCTACCAATTTGAATAATACCAAAGCTCAGAATCAGTAGAACCAATGAAAATACAACCGTTGCAATCAACATTTCTATTATGGTAAAGCCACTTTGGGTTCGTCGTTTTTTCATTATTGTGCCCTATAGTCCAGTTCCACACTATCCTGAGTTTGTATGACACCCGGCCACGTAATAGTTACTTTATAATCGTTGACTGATGGAGTAGTCACGGCTTGCGAATATGGGACAGGTGTACTTGTGTCGCAATTAGTACCACTCACAGTAGTTGCTGTGCCGCTTATGAAGCAAAAAGGAACTGCTGGTAAAGATGAAGCGCCGCTATTTTCTATCGCCGCCTTTGTCTGCTCAAGCTGTGCTTCTGCATATTTCAGAGCTTCGCCGTGTTCTTGAGACATTCTTATTCCCTTGGAACTCCGGTTAGAAAGAACGTAGGCCCCACTGATCAATAGACTAACTACTGCAATGGCAATTAGGACTTCAATAATAGTGTCGCCGGCATTATTGATGTCAGTAAGTTCCCTGGGCATCCTCATGGGCATGAACCTCCATCACCCGTTGTGACAGTTGTTGAAGCAGCATTTAAAAGAATAACACCCTGCTGCTGACCGTCGGTCATGCATACTTGTATGCCTTTGCTTGGATTTGGGCTGCCTGTAAATGTTCCTGGATCAGCCCAAAAATCTACCTGGTTAGAACCGGAGGCTAGGTTATTTCCATTATATGGTCTTAAGTTAGTCATAATGGCAAGCGTATTATTAATTGGTGTTTTTGTAGAATCTGCCAAGGTCATTGTCGCTGTTATACCCTGAGGAAGAACGTAGTCTTGGCGTGTCTGGGTGATTTGTGTCACGTTTGCACTAGATAAGTCAGTGATTTCTTTACCGGCTGTACGACGAATTCCCGCAACACTTGTAATAGTAAATTTGTCTTGGGTTGGTGCCAAAGTAATGTATTGGCCTAAAAAGGTACAATCACCGTTTTGCCCCTGATGAGGATTTATGGTAGTTATTAAAAGAGTACTTCCAGATAGTTGGCAGCGAATACTACCGGCACCATTATAGTAACCGTTTGAGACATTAGTGATAACGCTCTGCAGTTTGGAATCAAAATCACGCACCGTCGTTGAAAACTCAGTTTTTCTTTGTTGGCCGTTGATAAGCAGCATGGCGCTAACAAAAAGCGCACTTGTAACTGCCAGAAAAATCATTGTTTCAACTATTGTGTAACCTGTTTGTGAGATGTGTTTTTTAATATAGAACATCATTGTTTTTCCATACTGGGCATTCGAGCATGTCACAAAGGAATGCTCAAAGTTCTCCTCCTAAGATTATAAAACATAAGCATAGGCGAAGCCAGGAGTTAATACAGAAGTAGTTTGTGTTTGTACCAGTTAATAATGCCAATGCCAAAAAGATAGACAATTATCGTCGCCGTTAACAAAAAAGGTCCGAACGGGATACGTGTAGTACGTTTGGCTTTACCCCTGAATATAATGGGTAGAGCTGAAACTGTGCCCATTAAGGAGGCAAGAAAGAGAAGCAACAAAGCATTACCTGGTCCACCTACAACAAGCCCTAGTATTATACCCAGCTTGACATCACCACCACCAATCCATTTGCCACCTGACACTTGAAAAAGAACGTAAAATAAACCTGCCAACACGACTATACCCCAAAAAGCTGAAAAGAGCGCAGGCCATCCGCCATTATAAACTAGCGTTATAAGCAAAACCTGAACAGTAGACAGACAGATTAGCGGATATATAATCTTATTTGGAAGTAGCATCCATTTTAGGTCGTACGCAGCTAGTGCCAGAAAACCAGCTAGAAAAATGAGCCACAGACAGAACAGCGTAATACCCTCTTTATCAAAGCTAAGCGGCCAATACAGATAAGACATAACAAATAGTATTGGCAATGTCAGTTCAACCAACGGGCTATCCTCAATTTTTTTGTGACAGTAGCGGCACTTGCCTCTTAGACTCAGCCATGATAAAAGAGGGATAAGATCCTTACTTGCTAATGTGTGCCGGCAATGTGGACACATTGAACGCCCATTTATAATAGACAGGTTTTTTGGGCGCTGTTTTTTAGGCTTAACTAAACTTTGTTCGTGTGTGCGCCAAACAAGCGCATTAACAAAGCTACCTAGGCATAATCCCAGCAGTAGTAAAATCAAATAAACCATTAGAGTTATCTTATCACGATAAGCAAACGGGCTCAGTGAGAGCCCGTTTGACTTGGTTCTAAGCTAGAATCTTCGTCTAACTGTCTTTGCAGGTAGCAGTCAAAGTACTGTTAGGCTCGAACATATACTGCACTGCTATTTGGCGGGTGCTACCTACTGCGGTCGTTCCATCAATGGGAGTCGTACACTTAGCACCAGTAACAAGTGTAATAGTGTCTGTAGTAAGCGCACTCTGTGCTCCAGTCGCGATTACTGGCTTTGCCGAGTAGTAACCCAGATTGTATTCGGTTTTTACACTGCCCGTAACAGGACAAGTAGTAGTGGTGCCTGTTCCAAAACTATAAGGATTTGCGGCACCGCAAGTCGTCGTTACTATTGCACCGTTATTATTGGTAGATGCGTTTGAAGCTGCCGCCAAAACAGCAGCAACATCATTATTTCTCTGTGTATTACGCGAATTGCGCTGTAGCGCTGGAACAGCCAAGAACACGATGAGTAGAATCAACGCGGCGATGGCCAATACAATCAAGACTTCAATAATTGTAAAGCCTTCGTTATTTTTTCTAATTTGTTTCAGCATTTGCAAATGCCCCCTTTGCACTTATTTATTTAATGCTTATGCTTGCCATACTACGGGGTGTTAACAAAAAAAGCAACAGTTTGTCCACAGGCATTATTTAATAATGGTTTTACCGGCTAGGCCGTATATTGGCAAAAGAACGGCTGCTACTATCATAAAGGCAAAGACTCCTAAGATAATCATCATAACTGGTTCAATAATCGTAGATACGGTCTTAATCTCATTGTCTACTTCTCTTTCATAATAGTCAGCTGTTTTGCCAAACATCTGCTCGATAGCACCTGATTGTTCACCTACTCTCAGCATATTAGGAACGAGCTCAAGAAAGTTTTTATCGCCTTGAATAGAGTCTGATAATGCCTTACCGCCTTTGACCTTTTCAATGGCATTATGTATTGATTTTTCAATATGCACGTTATTTATTGATTTACCAGTAATTTCCAGCATCTGAATAAGTGGTACGCCACTGGCCACTAAAGTTTGCGCTGTACGAGCAAATCTAGCCATGTAAAGCTTCATAAATAGTGGCCCTATTGGCCAACCCCTCATCTTAAATTTATCGACGATGCTACGCCCACCTATTGTTCTGGCCCAACGTGAACCGAAAAAGATAGCCAAGACTGCAAAAATAACAAAAACCCACCAGAATTTTGAAAGCGCGTGAGATACTGCCAAAAGTACTCTAGTAAGTATAGGTAGTGTAGCGCCAGGTATGCCCTTATATAAAATCTCCACTTGTGGTAGAACTTTTATTATCATAAAGCCAACCACTACAAACATTACTACCAAAACAATGATTGGGTAGACCATAGCACCCCTAACTTTGCTGAGTATCTCAGCGTCTTTTTCTTGTTGTGAGGCCAAACGCTCTAAAGCAGCATCCAGTGTACCTGATGTTTCACCAGCTGCAATCAGGCTGATGTAAACCTGATTAAAAACCTCCGGATATCTCCCAAGAGCGACAGATAGAGCCGAGCCAGCTTCAATGTCCGTTATTATTTTGTTAATGATAATCTTGAATTTTTTATTTGTGGCCTGTTGTCCCACGCTTCGCAAACTTTGCACTAGTGGCAGACCAGCGTTGATAAGTGTAGCCAGCTGGCGCGAAAATAGGATCTTGTCTTTTGCTTTTATTCTATGTGTATAACGCCCCAGTAATCCCCCACTGCTTTCTTTCTGGGCGCTAATTTCAATCGGTGATAGGCCTTGCTCTTTCAGCATTTTTGCAGCAGTCTGTTCATTATCGGCTTGAAGCTCAGATTTTATCTTTTGGCCGGAGGCGGCATCCCGCGCAACATATTCGAAAGTCAGCATAATTATCCTCGCATTAAGCGATCAAGTTCCTCGATGTCAACAGCCACGTTTCGGGCTTCTTCGTACGTAACAGTTCCGTTGTGAATTAAGCTAACTAAGGTTTTATCCATTGATTGCATGCCAAATTCAGCCCCAGTTTGAATAACCGCCTCTAGCTGGTGGCTTTTACCTTCCCTAATAATATTGCGTACCGCAGGAGTAGCTATCAACACTTCAGCTGCGGCGATACGTCCTCCGCCAATCGCCGGCAATAAGCGCTGTGAACCGATCGCCATTAAAATGTTTCCCAGTTGGGCTCGTATTTGTGGCTGCTGATGAGGTGGAAAAACATCAATCATGCGATCAATACTCTGAGCTGCTCCGTTGGTGTGCAGGGTTGCCAATACGAGGTGTCCGGTTTCAGCTATGGTTATAGCAGCTGCAATGGTTTCAAGATCTCGCATTTCGCCGATCAGCACCACGTCAGGGTCTTCACGAAGGCTACTACGCAAAGCGGCCGAGAAAGAATAAGTATCATAGTGGACTTCACGTTGCACAATAACCGATTTATTACTCTTGTGAGTAAATTCAATCGGATCTTCAATGGTAATAATATGAGCTGCCCGCTCCGTATTTATCTTGTGAATAATGGCTGCCAAGGTGGTTGACTTACCTGAGCCGGTTGGACCGGTAACCAGCACTAGCCCTCTTGGATAGTCAGCAAACTTATTGAAAACTGGCGGTAGGCCAAGCTGTTCAATAGACAGAATTTCGTTTGGAATAAGGCGCAGAGCGGCCGCTAGGTTGCCACGTTCATGGAAGGCGTTTACTCGAAATCGGCCAAGATCACCAAAAGCAAAGCTGAAGTCAAATTCCTTATCTTTAAGTAGTATTTGCTTTTGGTCTTCATCCAAAATGGCAAAAATAAGCGCTTCAACAGCTTCTTCGGTGAGCGGCTCTGCTGCGCTAACAGCCGTCAAAGCCCCGTCTACTCTCAACATCGGCGGCAATCCTACTTGAAGATGAATGTCTGAAGCTTTGCGCTTTATAACTTCTTCCAGTAGTACTTCTATTCGTGGTTGGCCTTGCATTTGTGTTCCCACCTATCCTTTTCGTATTAGTTTCATGCACTATCCAGTGCTGCTACTCTATTAACTTCTGCTAGGGTTGTGTGTCCTGCCAGTGCCTTTAGGTATCCGTCTTCTCGCATGGTAACCATTCCTTGCGTCTGTGCCGCTTTTTGAATCTCGTTGCTAGTGGATCGTTTCAAAATAAGATCCTGGATAGCATTAGTCACCTCAAACACTTCGTATAGGCCCATACGACCCTTATAGCCCCCCGGGCTATCAGGACTGTCCTCGCCCTTGAACAAAGTATAAGCGTTTTGGCCTTTCAAGGGCAAGGTTGTTTGTCCTAAATCTTGGCTTACCTTCTTAATGTCAGCTTCACTTGCCGGTAGTAAGTGGTCCAGCGTGGCATGTATAGCTTCAGTTTCGGTATGATCCGACTGGTAACTCTTTTTATTTGTTTCAGGGATTCGACGCACCAAGCGCTGTCCAATAACGGTATGAACTGTGCTGGCAATTAAAAACGGCTCAATGCCCATGTCTAGCAGCCTTGGCAAAATACCGGCGGCTGAGTTAGTGTGAAGCGTGCTGAAGACCAGATGCCCTGTTAGCGCTGCCTGAACAGCCAGTGTGGCAGTTTCTTTATCTCGTATTTCACCCACCATGATCACGTTTGGATCCTGACGCAGAATGGAGCGCAGTCCTGTTGCAAATGTAAGGCCAACATCAGTATTCACCTGTATTTGATTGACCCCTTCAATCTTGTATTCAACCGGGTCTTCAAGCGTAACAATATTGATACTCTCATCTTTTATCTCTTGCAGAAGTGCGTACATAGAAGTCGACTTACCCGAGCCAGTTGGACCTGAGGTTAATACCATGCCATTGGGACGTTTTAGACCCTCTCTTATAAGACGTAGGGACCGCCCCACGTAACCCATTTCTTCTAGTTGAAAACTGGTACCAGTTTTATCAAGCAAACGTATAACAATCTGCTCCCCCCAAACGGTTGGCGAGATAGCAATACGCAGATCAATATTGTGTCCACCAACCTTGATGGTAAATTGTCCGTCTTGAGGAATGCGGTGCTCATCGATCTTAAGGTTAGATAAAATCTTTATGCGCGAAACTATCGGCGGTTCGCTGCTTTTAGGTAGTTTCATGATCTCCCTGAGCACCCCGTCAATCCGACAACGTATTCTTAGTTCCTTTTCGTGAGGTTCAATGTGGATATCGCTTGCCCTATGTGCAGCAGCATATTCTAAGATAGAGCTTAATACTTTGCTAATTGGAGAATCTTGGGCGAGCGTGTTTATGTCTTCTTCTGCAGGCTGCTTATTATTAACTACCAACTCCTCAAGTTCTTTCTGGTCACCCAACTCATTGGTAAGTTCAGTGCTTATTTGCGCCTTATATTGTTTAAGCACACTTCGTATGCCTTCTTCGCTAGCTGCGTACACCTTTAGCGGCCGTCCTATTTTGTTAGCCAGAAAATCAACTGCTTGGACGTTGTCGGCATCAAGCATAGCTACAGCTAAACGGTGTTGCATTTCACCAAGTGGTACGGCCATGTAGCGTTCAGCCAATTCCTGCGGCAATAATGCCAACACTTCCGGATCGACTTGAGCGTTGCTCAGGTTCACATACGGCACTTTAGTGACATGGGCGATTGACTTAGTTAACTGCTCATTGGTTATGTGATCTCCACTAACTAGTAGTGACAATAGCGGCGCATTTTCCTCGCTAGCTTTTTGATGCAGAGTATCAAGCTCTGATTTAGTGATAAGCTTATTCTGTACCAAGTTGGATTCAACCTGTTGTTGGATGCTTGAGGATAAGACCGTCATATAGTGACCTTATCCGCTTTACTGCTTGGTATTAAACGGCGTAGGATTTGTATTATTGCCAATCTGAATAAGCTTAGTTGGGTCAACTGAATTACTATTGAAGTATTTGTCACTAGGCTTATTAAATTCTGTACTAATGGCTTCGACTACCTCAACCTTTTGTTGACGGTTTTTCGGAGGTGCTATGACTAGCTTGGTCACAAAGAGCGAGACGAAGCCACTTATGAATACCACTACTATAATAAGTATAAAGTCCTTTTGTTTCATTTCACCACCTTAGTCGAGATATTAAGCGTTTTCTCAGGCTGATAAAACGTCTTAGCAGAGATAGTCATAGTCATGTTGGAGTCTGTACCCGATAGATCTACAGTTTGTATTTGGATTGGGCGTATTGAGCGCTCAAGTGTCGTAAGTAAGCTCTGCAACGCTCCATAGCTACCGCTGACCACTATGTTGAAAGGCATATCCACGGTCGTTGGAGTAGGACTGCTGCCATTAGCTTCTTGTTGTACTTCCTGGTCAGAGCCGGAAATGCTGATAATCTTGAGACTCTGATTGGTTAGTAGCTTTTCCAGGCTTGATGCCACGGCCGGAAAATCGTACTTACTGGGCAACGCATCAAGTATAATTCTGGCATTGTCACCATCTTTATCGCCTGTGCCATTCGGATTGCCACCTAGCAAATTAGATGAAGTGCCAACAAAAGCTTTATAAGATGTCTGCAATGAAGCAACAGCTGTGGCGTTATCTTTCAGTTGCTTGGCCGCTTTTTCTTTTTCGGCTGTAACCCGTGCTTGATAACTACGTTGACTTAAGAGAGCACGAGATGCAACCAGTGAAAATACCGTTACGAAAGAAGCGACAGCAACCACAATAACAATCGTGCTATTTGCTTTATCTATCATCAGGCGTTTCGTTGAAGCTTGTGGCTTAGGCATTGTTATTGTCCTCCCGTGGTTGGTTGCGGCTGAAAAAGCGCCGATGGTTTTTCGGTTTCACCTCTGGTAGTTATAGTTTTTGGAACGGTGAGCGTTACTTCTTGAGCATTATCAAATATAGTCGGATCGTAACTCATTGTTAATGAATAAGTTGTCTGTTGGCCTTTAGAAAAACTTGTCAGAACAACATTGCTAAAGGCCTGGCCATGCTTGGTGCCGTCTTTATTTGCAAAGGTGGTGAACTTCAAGGTATCAACATACGTATTAATGGTACTGAGCTGGTCGGCTGTACCACTAATGGTAATAGTATGGGCGCTTAGATCGATTTGCAAGCTGCTGATGCTCACTTGTGCGGGAGTTACTTGGGCAATGTAGCCTGGTAGACGCGATACAATCGGTTTTTGATCATGCAAACCTGGCAGGCTGTGAAGCTGGTTTTGGACAGTTAAAATTTTGTTTAGATCCGGTGTTTTTTGAATTTGTGCAGTGTATTTTTTAATATCGTTATTCAAGTCGTTAAGATGCTTTTTTTGCACCACATGAACAACTAAGAAAAGTAGTACAAAAATTATCAACGTGGTTAGGGCAATGGCGGCAGCTATGACTATAGCTGTGTGCTTGCTCCGCCTTGCTTTTACAAAGTCAAGCTTCACATCTGGCAATAGATTAAATTGAACCATTATTCCTGCCTCTCTGCTAGACCGGCAGCCACGCCGAAATGATTAGACACCGCTAGTAGTTCGTTTTGGCGCGAGTTTGGAAAACTTACGTTCCGCCAGGCATTACCGATCTCAACGTTAACACCGATCTTATTTGCCAAAAAAAGCGGAAATTCAGGCAAGGCTGAAGCACCACCCGTAACAATGATGCGCTCCAATTTAGTGTTTTCGTAACGTGCCTGAAAAAATTTAATGGACTTCTCAATCTCGCTTGTCAAAATTTCGATGGTATTAATAATGGCATTGTATATCTGGCCTTCCAGTTTATCCTTCGCTAGGCCAAATTTGAAAACAAACTGTTGAGCTTGTTTATCCTCTATGTTCAGATTTTGCATTGCCGCTCGTAAAATTGCCTCACTCCCCGTAGGTATTGACCTTATAAGACGCGGCGAACCATTCATAGTAACAACCAAATCGGTCGCCTTGTTGCCAATATCAAGAATCATTTGAGGATTAGAGCTATCTATTGGTACAACCGCTCTAGTTAGTGCAATGCTATCTGGTTCAAAGGCAATTACATTAAGCCCGATTGATTCCAGCATATCCAGGCGATTTTCTACAAACTGATTTGTCACACTGGAGAGTAATACCTCAACTTTGGTTTTATCTTTAGGAGAATCACCTAATACTGCCCAGTCAAGTTTCGACTCGTTCAGCGGCGTCGGAATTAATGAATCGGCCTGATACTGAATTGTTTTAGCTAATTCATCCGAGTCTAACCTGTCGATGTCTACTACCGTGGTAAAAACACGGTCTGATGGCACGCCAACAGCAACGTTGCGGGTAGACACGTTTGCTTGCTCAAGCAAATCACGAAGTATCTGCACGACTTTTTGCTGATCAGCTTTGGAGTCACTTAAGGCAAGTTTGCTATCAATAGGAGTATAGGCATATTTAATAAGCGCCTTGGGATTGCTACCTCTAAGTTGCACTAAACGAATTGCCGTAGTGCCTATGTCTAATCCGAAAAAGTCTGATACCCCACTCAGTATATTCATGCTTCTAGGGTCCTACTACTGTGTTGTGTGTTTCTGGTATGGCCATATACTTTCCTGGAACCTGTGCCACACAAATTATGGCTAGTTGATTCCTAGTTGTCCTTGATTATACATAAGCGTTAAGATTATTCGCAACCTCTTTTTACAATATTGGTGGTAGACTTGTGATCGCATCTGGTTTCCATACACTGCCGTTAGAACTACAGTTATCAGCAATCACGCAAGGAGTAGCTAGCCATGTATTAGTGGTGGTTGTAAAGATTTCTGCTGGAGTATTTCTGCCAACTGTGCCAGTACTTCGATAAAGTTTGAGTTCCTTAGCTTCAAAGGCACCAAATACATTAAGCACTGTGCTACTACAGTTATTATTTATGGCGCTGCTAGTAGGAGGTGCGGCACCGCTGGAGCATGTGTATATTTTGCCATTATTGCCACTACTATCTGGTTGAGCCACATAGACTCCGTAAAGTTGACTGACTGAGGGTTTAATATAAATGTTGCCGTTACTGACAATCAGATAGAAGTTCTGTAGTTGGCCAACACTCCCTGCAGAGCCAGAAAATACTATGTCGCCACTAATAAATACGTCGTGGTTCTTCACAAAAATAGTTGGTCGATGGCCTGCCGTACTTGCTGTACCTGCTGCAACTGTACCGCCGGTAATTGTTAGGTTCCCATTCGTCTTCTTGAAAACCTGATCGCTATCTAATACAGACGTGCTTGGTCCTAATGAAGCTACTTGACTTGGCAAAATATTACTTAGTGTAGCGTAGTAATCCGTCGGGCATGGGATACCGCCCGAAAGGTTGCCTCCAAAACCCGTGCCAAACTGCGGTTGAGTATTAGCAAACATAAGGCCCCGCGGAGAAGCTGAGCCTGATGGTTGTTGAGCAGAAGCAAATCCATTAATCAATTTCAGTGCATAGACTGCAAGGTTAGTGCCAGGGCCAGTATCGCTTGGACCTGACGCGTTGTTATTCCATACCAGAATACTTGGGTTACTAGATGTCGGTGGGCCCCAACCAGTACATGATTTGGCCGTACCAACGCCCATATCTCCATTACGTAATGTAAAGAATGGTCTTCTGGCAACGGGGAGTGGTTGTGAACAATTGAGCGTTGTGGGTGTATTTCCGCCGCTGACAGTCCATTTAACCGTGTAGTCTCCGGCAGGTGAAAGTGTAAGACTATTATTGCCAGTTGCAGAGGTGTTTGCTGGTAAGGGATTCGGAGTAAATGAAGTATTGGCATTCGTAAAGACGGTAGATCCAGAGCTATTGGTCACCGTGACGCTTAGCCTAGCTCCTGTTAATGTACTGCTACCAGGACCATTGCTAAAACTTACTCCTAGGGTAAATCCTACACCCTCTTCGGCGGAAGTTGGTGATATGCCACCGCAGCTAAGATTTGGTGGCGGAGGTGGTGGTTGTGCAACTGTTACAGCGACTGCGCATTGTCCTACTAAATCATTGCCACCTGTTTTCAAAATACGCCAGCCAAAGACATAGGTACCTGGAGTATTGGGTGCAGTAAAGTTATAGGTCTCCGGCCCAATGGTGGTTCCCGCAGGATGAATAGGACCAAACCCCGTACTGACTCCCCATAATTCAAGCCTTTTTGGACCCCATTCTGTCCCGTCTTTAACACCACTAAACGCATTGTAGCTTCCTAGTTTATATCTTGATGATTGAGGACCCGGGTCACCAGGAACAGTTGGCGGAATAGATTGCCCAACTGGCCACGCTGTTGTTCCTTGATTGGATACATTAAAGGATGCTTGGAACGCCTGGCCGGGACTTAACACCACAGCCTGAACGTCTGGGTTAATACCAGCAATAGTAAGCACATCGCAACTTCCTAGTTCAGTATAAACTTGGTTATAAGTTATGCATAAGCTATTGCTCCCTGGAGCATTGGAAAAACTTGTTGACCCTCCATACTTTGCCGATGCATTAAAATAAAAATTCCAGCAATTCTGACCGGGACTTAAGTTAGTAAAGAATGCCGTCCCGCTGGCAGGTCCCGTGGCGTATTCCTTGGAGTGTATATCCGGTGGATAAAAGTCATTGCTTGAAAGAGATACGTTACCGTTACCGGCTGTTCTGACAATACTGTAAACGCTTATATGAATTTCTGTTACATCGCTATAGTTAGCATCATTGCATACTAAAGATGTGCCATAGACTCCTGTGTTGCCAGTGCCGTCCTTTGAGCTAATGGTGGTTGGACTAAAGTAGACAATATGTCCTGTTTGTCCTGGCTGGCCAGGACCAGGGCAGCTGTCATCTAGAGCTTGTTCAATATAGTTTGGTACGTTCGGATTATCAATATAGGCACTTGCTTTGTTGGGAAGTGAAATTTTTAAACTTAAACAGCCTAGTAACAGACCAAAACTTAACAGTAGCTTTAGTTTGGTTGAGCTTCGAAACAGCATAGTAATCATATATTAACCGCCTCTCGCTGGCTTTGGTTTTATGGGTTTGCCATCAGGACCAACGTTTGGATTAACTTGAATTGTTCCATTAGGCTGAGGTCCCTTGCTCTTTTCTGATTTTGGTGCAGGGCCAGTTGGTTGAGATGCTTTGACTTCTGCAGGGGGCGCCACTTGCTCGGACAACTTTTTCTTCTGTACATGCATGCCATATGTGCCACCAATTACTACTAAAACTAGAAGCAGAAGTAGTAAAATTTTAACTGATTTGGGCAGCTTAGAAAGTTTTAGTTTCTTTGCAGCCCTAGAAAAAAAGCCGGAGGCAGAAGCAAGTAGCCTGGGCCCTGCTTTAACTTCGCCGACAACTGGTTTTTCTGGCTGGTTGCTCATTTTTATTACGCTTATGCTGATTGTACCAGTTTGGCCCAGGGTTGTCTAAGGTCTTCCAAGCCTCAGCTAGATATTTTCTATGTTCGGAGTTTTATTGATTTGCTTCTAGGATCTTGTGGGCTACTTTTAAATGGTCGTCTTTGGTGAGATCTAACTTGCCAGTAAGCAACAACTCAAAATCTTCCTGTGTCTGTACATTATCAAGTACTGACCAGGCCAGCTCCTGCCCTACAAAATATGCCAGGTCCTTGGAATAAATAACGCCTTTATCTTTTGTGCTAGTGCCGCGAAACATGCGCAAACACTGGGTGAAGGCCTTGCTTTTGGCCTCATCAAGCGCTTTTTCATCAAAATTTGCACCGTCCTCTTGAAGGCCATCAAGTGCATGTGTTCGCCACATTATTTCATAGACTTCCCTAAAGTCGCGCGTTTCATGTCCGTCTAAACCATAAGCAAGTCCAGCAATCAGATAATAATCAACGCCGTGATCGACAAATTTGCCGTTGTAGGCATCTTCTAGCGCTGTAGCTAGTGCTTCTTCGAATGGCAGGTAACCATCCTGGCCGTAGGCGGCAGACAGCCAGCCGGACTGTTCAGCATTAATGGACCTGAGCGCATGAATACCAATCTCGTGCATAATTCGGGTGCTTAACTCTTTGCCTTTAAGTTCCGGACGATTCTCGCCAACTTCAACAATTTTTTGATGAGCCGAGACCGCTAGCGCAGATGAGTTCTTGGCAATTTTCGCTTTCCACCCAAATCGGTAAGCTCCTACTTTATTTAAAGCGGTCCTTAGCGCTCCAACCATGCCGTCAACATCGTAAGTTTCGTCTGGATTAATGGTGTCCACAAGTGAATCAAATCGTTCATCAACCAGCCCGGCTAATCGTTCCACGGTTTGTTGACTGGGACGATATAGCTGATAGCCTGATTCTTCTACAGCACCGACAAGTCCCTCAAGTTCTGCTTGAAGTTGGGCAGCATGACTATCTACAGGCTGAGATTCTGTGAGCTTTGATGTAATACGCTTATTGAAAAGCGTCGAGAAAACCTCTGGCTCTGGCTTGCCATAGAGTGCATCATTGGTCCACTTAAACCACTGCAAGGTTTCTACGCGTTCTTTTTGAGACAAACTTGGATCTTGCAAACTTATAGCCAAACCGATTAAGGCCATCTCGCTCAGCCGGTATTCTACAGTATTATAAAGTGCTCGAGTTTTATCTGTCTGATCACCAACAGTTAACATTAGCGCTGCATGTTCCGCTTTTTGAGCTAGCGGCCCAAGATTATCAAAAGTAAGATCTGGGTAAGTTAGTGAGAGTTCCGGCTGCTCTCCCGCGATAAAGGCTTTGCGCTGTGCTGCTTGATTATTACGCAAATGCTCATAGCCTTGAAATCCAGCAATTTCAGGAGTTTCTCGAATATAAGCTTCTGCATAATCCAATCGTTGCTCAGGTAAAACACCTGTCTCACGTGACATAAACCATATTATAGAATAACTGGATTATTTTATCAATACTCCTAATCTGTTACAATAACCGCATGTCTTTATCTATAGGGATTGTCGGATTACCGAATGTTGGTAAGTCCACTCTTTTTAACGCTTTAACCGACAATAATATTTTAGCGGCTAACTACCCTTTTGCCACAATTGAGTCAAACACTGGAATTGTGCCAATTCCCGATGGACGGCTGCAAAAATTATCCAAGCTTTACAGTAATGCGCCCATAAAGCCAGCAACTGTTACCTTCGTAGATATTGCCGGTTTGGTGGCTGGCGCAAGTCAAGGCGAAGGATTAGGCAACCAATTCCTGAGCCATATCCGTTCCACTAATGCGATTGTGCAAGTAGTGCGTGCTTTTAATGACCCGAATGTGCAACATGTCGACGAATCCGCCGGCCAGCACAGCGACCCCAAAAAGGATATTGAGGTTATTAACACTGAGTTAGTATTGGCCGATCTGCAGACAGTCGAGCGGCGCTTGCCAATCCTTCAAAAAGAAGCTAAAGCCGACCCAAAACTCAAGCCCACCCTTGATTTATTGCAAAGCATTAATGGGTTGTTACAAAAAAATGAACCTTTGTATCATTCTAATATTCTTAGGAATATTAGAAATGATAGTGGTGAGTATGAATACTTTAATAATCTTCAGCTATTGACTGCCAAACCGATCATATACGCATTTAATGTTGACGAAAAGGACTTGGATAGCCAATCAACAACGGAATTCTTACAAAAAACGGTCGGTTCAGCCAAAGCACTGCTAATCTGCGCTAAACTGGAGAGCGAACTGCGTGGATTAGACGAAACTGACCGTCAGGAATTACTAGAAAGCTACGGTCAAACAGAGTCCGGTCTTGTAAAACTAATCCACGCTGCGTATGACACGCTGGGACTTCAAAGCTATCTTACAGCTGGTGAAAAAGAAGTTCGGGCCTGGACAATACCTAAAGACGCCACTGCCCCGCAAGCGGCCGGAGTTATTCACTCCGATTTTGAACGGGGCTTTATTGCCGCAGAAGTAGTTGATTATAACGACTTAGTTGTCGCCGGTTCCTTGACCGCTGCGCGCTCGGCCGGCAAAGTCCGTACCGAAGGTAAAAGCTACGTGATGCAGCCAAATGACGTAGTGGAGTTCAGGTTTAATGTTTAGCGATTCATGAATGCTGAAACACGGGCAGATAAATCTTTTATCGGGTCTGTGCCCGCATCTTTAGACAAAACCACCAAAACATAGGTCCCTTTTGGATGATAGACAATAGCGGCGTCATTCCAGTTATTGGGCGTAAAACCAACTTTATCGACCACCTTAATACCAGGCGCACCGGCCGGAATTGCTGAGCGGTATATTTGCTGGCTCATATAGCCAAGCAAAGTTGCCCGGTGTTCAGCGCTGAGTAGTTGCCCGCCTTCTAGTTTTTCTAAAAAAGTGGCTGTGTCATTAGCCGATGTCACGTTGTAACTAGATATTGCCGTTTTAGTGTAGCCGGAAGCGCGCACAAAATTATCTAAAGCTAGCCAGCCAAGACCGTAGCCAATTGACTCACCGCAAGTATTATCAGAAATAGTTATCATGAGGCGGATACAGGTGTCCAGGTTTTGCGAA
>CAYVSP010000002.1:0-30847 GCA_964453655.1 uncultured Candidatus Saccharibacteria bacterium | reverse complement strand
CCTCGAGTTGCGAGCTATGCAATCGTCTATTTGGGTAGTAATAACTGTCGTACTGTGCCATTTTTTGTTTTTTTGTTTATAGAATTATTTCTATATTCTAACAAAAAATAGTAAAAATGTCAATTACATACTAATGTAAGCATTGAAGCAAGTCTACTTTGGTTGGGATTTAACATTCCACTTGAGTGAAATATCCTGCATAATCTCAAATAATTCCTTTTGGCTGGGCATGGTGTTGTCTTCGTAATAATGATCTGTTGTCAGATAATTTTCCAGAACGCTCAGGACATGCAGTTCATCGCCGAGCAGGTGCATGCGATCTACCGCCGGCACGCTAGCAACCGGTACGGCAATTACGAGCTTTTTAAGTCTTATTGGCTTTAGAAAATCAGCTGCCAAATCTAATAGAAAGCCATCAGGTAAGCCGTCCGCTATCAGTATAACGACATGCCGTTTTAATAAATCTCGTTTAATGGTCCCGCCTTTGCCGACCAGGGTGTTTAATTGGTGGAATTTTTCAAGACGCTGTTCGTCAATATAGCCATGATATTCGCCGGTCATCTCCTCCAGTTCGCCTGCAGATAAAGCCGGGTTGTAAGTCATTGTCACATTAGTCATACCAGCTAAGGCTTCCCTTTCACCAGGTAGAGTGATATTACTACTGGCAAGCAGCATTAAATTGGCGTGCAAGGCAGCGGCAATCTCTGCGCCAACCAAAACACCACCTTCATTCAGAGCCACAACCGCAGTGTTTTCGCCAGCATGCGTCATGAGTTTTTTGGCTAATTGCCTGCCCGCATCAGCTCTACTATCGAAGTACATGAGCTCAGTTTAGCATGCAACTATTTTGTTTCAGGTCAGCTTGGTCTAGTAGAAGCGGGCAGTCCGTCGCCTGACCGTGAACGGCATTCTGTAAGGGTTAAGCGGCAAAGAGGTTGTAGCAGAAAAAGCCGCTGAGGAGATAGCTATTGAGCCAATGCTGGCTGGCTGATGGGTTGGCTCCTCTAAAAGCACAGCCGTAGCGTTATATGGTTGTTGTGGCGACTGTGCCTGGAAAGTCGGTTCTGGCACTAAGTCGTCAGGCGGCCGCTGCATGGCCTTGTGCTCGCGGTATTCCATGACGCGGTGCTGTATATAGCCAGTCATCTCTCTTAGCTTTGTTTTATTAAAGCCGACAAATGTGACGGGTTCGTGTACGGTGCCAAGCGTTAAGCTGGCATTTAACAAGCGATGATTAAAAAGTACATCTGAAACCATGTCATAACGTATGTCTTCTAGTGTTAAGAACAAGAATTTCTTATCAATCAGTAACACGCGGATATTAGTAGCGCATAGGGTTGCAAAACCACCTTTGTAGCGGCCATTCACTAAATGCTCGATCTGTTCATTGTCAAAAAGTATCTTTGGAAGTTCACGTATTTCTGGCACGCCCCAGAACCGATACTCGGCGCCAATGCGTTTAAGTTGTCTCTTTACCTCTGGCGCTGGTACCATAATTACTCCTTCCTTTATCCCATGGTTTAATCGTAAACCTTAAAACTGTGGTTGTCGGTAATTTGGATCACATATGTATTGGGGCTTTTATCACACCTTTTTTCTCATTTCGTGACATAATATAGTCATGCTGGCGAGTAGTACACAATTCGCCGCGCTGGTTCAAACGTTTCAGCAAGGCACCCAGCTGTCTTATAGCAAAGGCGAGTTTATTATTCGCCCCGGAGAAACACCTTCGGGGGTTTTTTATATTGAAAAGGGATTGGTCAAAGCCTTCGATATCACAAAGTACGGTGAAGAAAACCTGCTTATCATCCGTAAGGAACGTGAAGTCTTTCCTCTTATTTGGGCTGTCACCGGACAGGAACGCCGTATTATTTATCAAGCGCTCGCCCCTACCAAGGTATGGCGGATAAGCCGTACAGCTTATACAAAATATTTGCGTACACACACCGACGCACTTATGCCGTTACTAGACATGACGATTGAGATGTACCGAATCCACTCTGAGCGTATCATTAATCTAGAGTATCGTACGGTTCGTGAACGGTTGATTTCATTCATGTTATTCCTGTCGCAGCGTTTCGGTACAAAAGATAAGGACGGCCTTAGGGTCGATGTTCCTTTGCGTCAACAAGACGTGGCCAGTTCAATTAATGCCTCACGCGAAACTACCAGCCGTGAGCTGGCGGCGCTTGAGAGAAAAGGACTCATTAAAACCAATCCGCAATACGTTATCCTGCGTGACGTTGAAAAGCTCAAGAAATATTTATAGGAGCTTAAGCTTGTAAAAGCGCTCACGGTTGCCCTTTTCGCCGAGCACCAGTGAGTCCGCTTTCTCGACCACAATGAACAATTTTTGTACCCACCTTTCAATCTGTTGTAGTACTTCTCTACGCATTTTTTCATTCTTTATAACACCCTTATTTTTAAGCCCTTCACCAGCCTCAAATTGCGGTTTGACCATTGCTACAATTTCAGTACTAGAATTGCTTAATTTGGCTACCGTTGGTAGCACTTCCCGCAAGCTGATAAACGACACGTCGATGAGAACAAGGTTCGGTGATTGTGTTAGTTGTCCAATGTTTCGAATATCGGTTTGTTCATGTAGCTCAATTCTAGGGTCATCTCTTAAGTTTGAGTGGAGTTGCTTAGTACCAACATCAACTGCTATAACTCTTTTAGCACCATGCTGCAGTGCATAGTCAGTAAAACCGCCAGTTGACGAGCCAACATCTAGGACTATTTTACCTTTAAAATCCAGTTTTAGCTTTGGGCTGACTGATTTTAATTTAAGTGCAGCTCTAGAAACGTACTTCTCATCTGTTAAAAGTTCAATTTTGTCAGCCATAGAAGCCAACCCGCCAGACTTGTTTTCAATCTTGCCATTGACTTTAACATAGCCCAATTTAATGTAATTGGCGGCTTGGCTTCTATTTGTAGCTAAGCCGGCAGCAACTAGCGCTTGATCAAGCCGAATCCTATTCACTCCTAGCGGACCTCTTTTAGGAGACTAGCTAATGTCTCACCCCTAGTTGTGAGGTAGTGTTCAACAGACTGGCCGTGGAATTGTTTTTCCTTCTCGACCAACCCGCTTAACTCCATGCGGGATATATGTACTGATGTTGTCTTATAATTAAGGCTTAGCTTGTAGGCAATTTCATCTAGTGAAAGACCTGGCTTTTTGCCTAATAACATTAGGATTTCTACCCGGCTCTGGTTGGCTAGGCCTTTAAAAATTTCAGCATACTTTGTAGATTTTGATTGTTTGCTCATTCTTACTCCTCAAATTCTAATATTCCTAAGAATACTAGAAGTGTAAAAGAATAGCTATTGATTAGTCTTTGATCCTCTCGCGGTAGGTTCCGCTTATTGTGTCGACGCTAATTATGTCATTTTGCTTAATAAAAGCAGGTACGCGCACGGTTATACCAGTTTCTAATTCGGCATTCTTGGTAATTGCCGAGCTGGTATCGCCTTTTACGACATCTTCGGTATAAATAACTTTTAGAGGCACGTTTTTAGGTAGTTCTACGTTGATTAGTCGTCCGTTAAACAGTTGTGCTTGGACGTTGTCGCCTTCTTTCAGATAGCCTTTCTTGTCACTGACGTCTTCAGAGGGCAACTCAAACTGCTCATAGCTATTACCGTCCATAAAGTGAAAACTTGTATCGTCACTATACAGAAACTGCACAGTTTTATTTGTAATATCGGCGGCTTGAATGGCCTCATTACCTTTAAACGTCTTATCGAACACCTTGCCATCAAGCAAGCTTTTGATTTTGACGTTTACAATCGAGCCGCCGCGGCCCATAACTTTTTGAGCATACTCAACCACCCGGTAAGGCACACCATCTAATTGAAAAACTTGCCCCTTCTTAAGATCTGTTACTCCTAGAGCCATGAATTTTTATCCGTTGGATACAAATGGTAGTAGTGCAATATGTCGGGCTCGTTTAATAGCTACTGACAGCCGCCGCTGTTGGCTTTCAGTTAGGCCGGTCTTTTTGCGCGTTTCAATCTGCCCGTAACCATTTACGTAACGCTGTAAGGTCTTAAAATCCTTGTAGTCAAAAAATGGAACGTCGGTTCGATATTTAAAAATCTTAGCCATAATTTCTCCTTAAAATGGAATGTCGTCTAAATTAATTGGTTCGTCGCCGATGTCTTCAATCACTACATCGTCGGCTTTAGCCTTTTTGCTGGGCTTTGGTTTGTCTGCGGCTGGAGTTTGGTCAAATTCTCCGCCACCACTAGATCTGTCTCCACCGTTTCCACCGTTTCCACCGTTTCCGCCACCAGGACCACCTAGGAATGTGACATCTTGGGCAACCACTTCAACTTTGCTGCGTTTCTGACCGTCCTGCTCCCAGCTTCGTGATTGCATACGACCATTAACGAGCGCTGGGCGCCCTTTAGTCAAATACTGCGCCACACGCTCACCTAACGGCCCCCAGGCAACGATATCAATATAATCGGTGGCTTCCTGCCACTCGCCTTCTTTGCTCTTGTAGCTGCGATTTAGCGCCAAACTAAAAGAACAGACAGATTGTCCGTTCGGGGTTGTCCTGAGCTCAGGATCACGGGTAAGATTACCCATTAATATTACTTGGTTAAATGATCGTGCCATTTTGGGCCTCCTTATAAGAACTACGTCTTATCATTAATTTGTATTTATACAGTAGCGCTGCTGCCAATTTGTTGTCAAGCATGAGCATTACTCTTCTTCGTGCTCATCTTTGTTATCCTCTTCACTATCGCCGCGTTCGGCTGCTTTTTTGGCTTTTTCCACCTTGGCTGTCTCGGCTTTGGCAATTGCTTTAAGATCCGGCCGAGTAATGAGATAGCGAATGACTTCGTCGGTGATGTTCAGAGCAGTTTCGATCTTCTGTACACCTTCGGCTGGTGCATCAAGCGTATAAAACACATAAACGGCTGATTCATTCTTTTTAATCGGATAGGCCAGTTTGCGTTTACCCCAATTATCAGTATTGGTAATCTTACCGCCGTTATCAGTCAAGATTTTTATCACGCGCTTCTCGGCTTTATCCAGATCAATCTCTAGATCTGGATGATACAACACGGCAATTTCGTACTGATTCATTCTTTTTTCCTTCCGTTGGTTAAAGCCTACACTCTATAAAGTTGATGTAAGCTGAAGTCTTATTGACAAAAAAAGTATAGTTTAATTACCCCTGTTAGTCAATGCCTATCTCACAGAAGTTGTTTTATGCTAAAGCTTCGTGGTACATTTAAAGCCATGAATCCACAACAAAATCTACAAAACAGCCCACAAACACCAACACCCCCACTCACACCAACACCAAACCAACCCATTAATCAAGTTAATCAAACCAAAAGACCATCAAAATTCGGCCAGTTTATTCATAACCACACCAAGGTTTTGGCAGTTTTAGCTGTCATGCTGGTTGGTACCGCCGCAGCGGTAGTAAGTTTTGCCGCAACACCAAATCAAAGTGGTAAAGGCGGCGCCTACATATATTGGTGGCGCTATAGGTACCAAGAAACATATTGGGATGGCAAGGTTCATGCCAATCCGATTGAATGTGCACTAAATCAATTCATTTGCCATGCGAACGGAACCCTTGTATTTGACAGTGGCAATAAAAAAGCGTGGCAGAGTGATCCGACCAAAAACAATACGACCAATACTCTGAGTTCACCCACATGGTATGGGCCATTTACCTATTCTCAGGGAGCTAGTTGGAATGATTATGGTTACAGCATAACCGGTAGCCAGAAAGTTTGTTATCGAGTAAAAGACATAAGTGGAGGAACCGGTAGTGCAACCATTGTTGTGGTAGTACGCAATGCTCCCTATAGCTCCTATGGCATTAATCAACCGGCTAAAACTATACTGACCCTTCAAGGAAAGCTTAACGCTTCCTATAAAACTGATTATCAACCACTGTGCATTTCATACTACAACCCGACTGATGCCTATCGTCAGCAAGACATGCTCTATGTAAAATCGGGTAAAGTTCAGATTGATTATGTCGACCGTCTGGTACAGGCATACTATTACAACCCATATGTGTATAATTATGGTTCTGCGGCTCTTAATGGCGCGGTTAGTCAAAATACGACGACCTGTAGTGACAATCAATCAAAAACCACTGATGCCTGTCTAAGCAAAGCTGCTCTTGAAGCAGCAGACGCCTCTAAGAACCTAACGTCAATCGAAGCGAACAAAGCTACCGTAGCGGAATAAAGCGTTGAAACGCTTTTGGGCTAGCTACTCTAAAGAGATTGAAAATAATGCCACGCTTTGGTGCAGATTAGTTCTTTGCTTCACTCTGTTAATTGTCACGTTTTTCGTATCTGACAGACGCACATTATTGGCCCTAAGTACCATTATCTGCTCTGCCTTGGCACTTAGCTTTGTTTTGGGTGTTCGTTCGCAGCATTTTGCGAAACAGCGATTATTCATTGTAATAAGTCTGGGACTCATATTTTGGATATGTTTATCAAGCCGCTGGAGTATAAATACACAAGCTTTGCAAATTAGTCTTGTCTATGTATTTACATTCGTTTTATTTGTATCGCTTTACGATATATTTACGCTTAACAAAAAATTGATAACAGCTTGGTTGACACTGTACTCTGTGTCTTTATCTGCTTGCGCATTATATTATGTTTGGCATTTTCTATCAGCTAGTTCACTTGAGCGCTTTCAGCTTGGCAGAATTATTGCAAACCCAACAGCCACCCTATTTTTTCCCATTATATTTTTTGCTTTTTATAGACTTATGAAAATCAAAAAAATGTGTGTCCCGTTTACCGTCTGGTTAAGCATCTTGCTACTATCGCTGATCTGTTTGATTCTTACCTTTTCCCGGCTCGCGTTACTAAGTTTTGTAATTGGTTTGTTGTTTTATTTTTTATGTACTCCGCTGCGCTGGTCAATTATAAAACGATTGTCTATAGTAGTTGGATTCATCCTAGGAATAAGTCTTTTTGGTGCTTTTTTAGCGCATAGTTCATCACAATTCAGTAGCCGAAATCTAATCCGAATCAGTGGTTATAATTTCGCCGAAAGAAAAGCCTATAGTAGCGTGGCATGGAGCTTGTTTGCGCAGCGTCCCGTTTTTGGACAAGGCGTTGGCAGTTTTTCAGTGCTCAGCGCGCCAATCGAAACAAACCTATTACAGCGATCTATAAACGCGCACAATACGCCTTTACAGTTAGCGTCTGAATTCGGTGTTGTTGGAATTGGTATTCTTACTCTACTAGCCGTCCTAGTTATTGAAAGTGGGCTGAAAATACGACATGATGCGCTTGGAGTATGTGTTACTGCAAGTTTACTAGCAACTGCGCTCCATTTTTGTTTCGATGTACAGCTAGAGTACCCGCTGCTTCTGTTTGTACTGGCGAGTCAGGTGGCAATGATTTTAGCAATCGAGCAAAGCAAGAAAAGCTCAAAGGCCTTGTGATTTGCGCCAATAGTCGTCGTAAACAGCTTTTTGCTTGCGTGCCGTAAGATATTTACCTGTTAATAGCAATCCGCCAAAGCCTAATCCGACTAACAAGAGCAGGAAGAAGAATATTTTGAGCAGTACCAGCCAGAGCGGTGAATGCTTTTTCTGAGTAGAAACGGCGCTGGTGTCACTACTTGTGTTTGATGTATCGGCTGTAAAGTCGCTTTGGGCGCTTGTATCGGCTCCTGAGTCGTTGGTTGAGCCCTGAAGCGGCTGTGTGCTTACACTCCCCTGAGGATTACTGGTTGGCGCGCCGGCTGCTGGTGCAGACGTACAACCGCCGGTTGCTTTGGAAACGGTATTCGATTTTGCTGAACCGCCTGGGCCATTAGCTACAACGTTATAGCTATAGGTGGTGCCGCAACGTAGTCCTGCGTTGGTATATGACGTGGCGCCAGTTGTGGCTATCTGTGCGCCACTTCTTAATATCGAGTAACTAGTAGTGTTACTGGTCGCATTCCAGCTCAGTGCGATTGAGCTTGAGCTAGAACTTGGCGCTGATAGACTTGGTGCGTTTGGTGCGGGCGTAGGTGGCGGCGATGGTGAGACAACATTCAACCCCCCGCCGCAAGTATCATTAACCGCGGGATGATTTACAATTCCAATGTACCAGTTGAAATTCTTGTTACCTGGTGAAGACGGTGCTTTTACAGTGATATTTTCAAATCCAACCTCTGTTCCGTGCGGCACAGAACTAGGAAAATTTATACCGGAGGGCTGCCAATTTGTACCGTCACCGTTACCTTGATCCATGTAAAAACCCCACATAGATGGTGACCAGTCGGTAGTGCCATCATTCAAAAATCTTACTTTTGCTTGAAAAGTCTGGTTTGTTTGTACAGTGCTGACAACTTGACCATTCACAAAGGCCTGATTCTGGAGACACTTTGAGTGATGCCCGTCAAATGCCTTCGAGCCTTGCAGGTGTTGAATACCAATCAGTGCTGCTGCTCCAATTGCGACAACTGCTATAGTGGTGCCAAGTGACTTAACAAAAACCGACTTGTTACTGAAAGAGCTTTTTTGGAATATGCTCATGCGGCGGTCTCTTCATCTTCGATTTCTTCTTCGGCGGCAAGGTTTTCATTGTTCTCTTCATGGTTTTGCTGAGTCGCCGGCGCTTCTTCCCGACCAAAAACTTCATCCATGCTTTGGACCAATACTTCTCTAGGGCGACTGCCGTCAGCCGGGCCAACAATGCCCTGTTCTTCCATGGTTTCAATCAGCCGAGCGGCGCGGGCATAACCGACCCGTAAGCGACGCTGTAGCAAGCTAGTACTGGCTTTATGGCCTTCAATGACTACTTGTACAGCGTCGCGCCACATTTCATCATTTGCTTCATTGGCACCGTAATCAGCCACCACCCCACCGCGACCGTTCAGTTGGACAGGTTGAGAAATGACTTCGTCGTCGTATTGCGGCGGCCGTTGCAAGCGTAGAAAGTCTGTAATTTTCTGGACCTCATCGATTTCAACCAGCGCGCCTTGGATGCGTTTTGGCTTAGGCATATCAGCTGTCATGAACAGCATATCGCCCTTGCCGAGCAGCTTTTCAGCACCAGCCTGATCAATAATTGTCCGTGAATCCACCTGGCTGTTGGTAGTAAAGGCAATCCGCGCCGGAACGTTGGCTTTAATAAGACCCGTTACCACATCAACACTTGGCCGCTGGGTGGCAATTACCAAATGAATCCCGACGGCGCGGGCTTTTTGGGCAATCCGAACAATCAGCGCCTCAACGTCGCGGGCAGCCATCATCATTAGATCGGCTAACTCATCAATCACAATAATAATGAAAGGCATGCCTTCGTCTTTTTTCAGCTGGTTGTATTCGCCAATATTGCGCCGTTTGGCTTCGGCCAGTGTTCGATAGCGCCGCTCCATTTCCGCAACAGCCCATTTGAGAGCGCTGATGCATTTCTCCGGTTCTGTTATGACAGGCGTTAATAGATGCGGTATTTCGTCGTAAGGCGTCAGCTCCACATGCTTTGGATCAACCAGAATAAGCTTGAGGTCGCTTGGACTATTTCGATAAAGCAGACTGGTTAGTACGGCGTTAATCATAACGCTCTTACCGGAGTTAGTTTGTCCGGCCACGAGTAGATGCGGCATACTATCTAAATCAGCAATAACCGGACCGCCGGATATGTCTTTACCAATGGCAACCCCAAGCGGCCCATTAGTTTCCGTCCATGTGGGACTGCTTAGAACACTGCTCAATCGTACCGTGGCTGGTTTAACGTTTGGTACCTCGATGCCAACAGCTTTTTTACCCGGAATCGGCGCTTCAATCCGGATTGACTGGGCAGCTAAATCAAGCGCTAAGTTGTTTTCCAGCGCAGCGATCTTGGTTAGTTTGACGCCAGCCGGCGGTTTCAGCGTATACTGCGTCACCCTTGGGCCAATATTAGCCCCTTCCATGCCTACATCAATACTAAAATTAGCAAACGTATCCTTAATAATCTCGGCGTTACCTTCTACGTTGCCGGCATCGGCTTTGTCTTGTTTCTCATTAAGCAGATTAAGCGGTGGAAACTTCCAGTCTGGGTCACTGGTAGTGGTAAGGGCTTCATGATTTTCGGTTGGTGTCATTCTTTGGGCTGAATTCTTTAAAGCTCCGAGCCGCGCTGCACTGTGGTGCTCCACTGGCACACCCTCATTTAATTGAAAATCAGGTACCTTGGCTTTTAGGTCATTGAGATCTGTATCTTCCTTTGGTTTTTTGAGTGCGCTAAAGAGCTGAATGAGCACTTTTGGCGTTAAACCAAAAGCATATAAAAAGCTGAACAGGGCAAAGATAAAGAACATAAAACCGGCCGGTATCTTATCCAACACATTCAGCACAGCTCCACCTATTGTTTTACCAACAGTGCCGCCATGCCCACCGTTGAGCTGGCCGTTCTCACTTTTACTTACAAACACTACATGTAACCACGCTGCGCTAGCCACAAGTGCAACCAACATACTGGTAAACTTGGCGATTGGTATCTGATAATCCTCACTTTTGAACTTATGCACGCCCCAAAATATCAGGGCAATTGGCGATAAATACGCTGCCCAGCCTATAACCCAATAAGCAGCATGGAACAGATCCTTTGGCAGCGAGCCGCCGGTTCCAAAACAGCCAAGTAATAAGAAGACAGCGACAATCATCAAGGCAACTGCGCCACTTAACGGCCAAAAGCCCGATCGCTCTACTGCCTCGGTCTTTTTTTTCTTGCGTTTGGTTTGGTTTTTCTTTTTGGCCATAACCGGTTTTAATTATAACATCTATAGCTGTCTAGGAGTTTTGGGATTTCGCACCGCATAATATGTGGCTAGGGAGCTAAGCGTAAGCCCATTGAGACGCTCAAGCTCGGCTGCATCTTCCGCGCTTAATGGAGTTTCATGCGAGAACACAAAGTCCTGACGCTGATCCCAGGCAGCATCCATCTGTGCTTGTGCTTCTTCTAAGGTTGGTAAGGCTGACTCAGCAGATGAGTCATTATCTGACACCATGCTTATACTGTAGCAGAAATTACAATATTTGTCAATCTATTCGTGCGTCCTGGTTAAGTAGCTTGGCACGCATCGCCGCAAAGCGCTTTTGGAGGTCTTCAGCTGCTTCTTCCTGCGTTTTCGGTACATTGTTGTTGTCGTTTTGTTGAGGATGCGATTTTTCCGAATTCTTCCCAATAATGTTTACGACTGGGATTACAATCGGGCTGCGGCCAGTTTGCTCAAACAGGAAGTGTGTAACATGCTCTTTGAGTTCTTGTTTGAATCTATCGAGGTCAATGCGCTTGAAGCGTTGCTGCACTGCCCTTCTAAGTTCATTGCGGAAGGCATTCATTAGCTCCTCGGAATCGCGCATATAGATGAAACCGCGGCTGATTATGTCTGGGCTGGTAAGTAAGCCGCCGTTTTTCTTATCAACCGTCAGCACCACCGCTACTAACCCTTCCTCAGCCAGCATCAGTCGATCCTTGATGACTATATTACTGACAATTGATCCAGTCTGATCAACCAGCACTGTCCCATGTGGAACTTGCTCGGAAGACTCCATTTTGTCTTTGGTGACGTATATGACATCGCCGTTCTCGGCATTGAGCGTATTGGCGCGCGGGATGCCATGTTCAATGGCCAGCTCAATATGCCGTTGTTTGGTGCGGAATGCGCCGTAAATCGGAATGAAGAACTTTGGCTTAGTCAGCTGTATCATCTCGGCATATTCTTCCTGTGAGGCATGTCCTGATGTGTGCAGCGGCCCAATGTGGTCAATCTCAGCGCTGCGATGTTCATAGACATGGACCCCTTTGCGAATCAGGTCATCAACCATATTGCCAATCAGCATATCATTGCCTGATTCCGGAATCGGACTGCTTGATAGAATCACAGTGTCCTGCTCTTTGAGTTTGATGTGTTTGTGGTCGCCTTCGCTCATACGAACCAAGGCCGAGTTAGGTTCGCCTTGGCTGCCGGTGCAGACCACCACCAAATCATCATCCTTCAGGTTAGACGCACTGGCTATCGGCACAAAAGTACCTTTTGGAATCTTCATAAAACCATGTCTGACAGCCATTTCCAGCGTACTTACCATGCTGCGCCCATCCATTGCTACTTTTTTATTGTGGTGGACGGCTGCATTAATTATCATTTGCACGCGCTTCATGTTAGTGGAAAATAGACCGACAAAAATTCGGCCCGGTGCGCGATCCATGATGTCGATGATAGTAGGCTCAATGATGCTTTCTGATGGCGTGCGCCCAGGGCGATCAGCCGTGGTACTTTCGCTCATAAGAACTAATACGCCTTCATCACCCATCTGCTTGAGCCGGTCATAGTCAGTTAGTTCCTGATCAAGCGGATGTGGATCAAACTTAAAGTCGCCAGTGTTAATAACTCGTCCGACAGGCGTATCCAGCGCCACGACGGTACTGCCTGGTATGGAGTGCGTCACACGCACTAATTCCACAAAAAAGTTACCAATTTTCAGCCGTTCATGGTTGTTCTCGTTCATGGCGACAGTTTTAAGCTCAAAGCCTTCTGGCATCGGTAAACCAAAGTTTGCAAATATTTCTTCAACCCGGCCAATCGTAAAGCCACTGCCGTAAACCGGTACGCCAGGATACTTAGGCAAAATGTGCGGCAGGGCTCCTATATGATCTAAATGTCCATGCGTCATAATGAACGCGCGCAGCTTATTACTAATACTATCTAAATAGGTTGTATCAGAAATACCGTAATTTATACCTGGTAAATCAACGCCGAGGTCATTGCCGCAGTCCATCACAACGGCATCGTTCATGTATTCCACCACTATCATATTCTTGGATCCGCCACCGTCCATGCCACCAAGGCCGATAATTTTTAGTCTAGGGCTGTCGTCAATGAAGTTGGCCCGCTTCTTTTCCGGTTGAGGACTGGTTGCAACGTACTGATTTATCTTGCTGGTGGCGTCATCGTGGCTGCGCCGTTGGGCGCGGATGGCCGCCCCGCGTGAGGCACTGCGCATCGGTGCAGGCTTGTTATTCGATTTTTGGTTGTTGTTTGGCTTCATATATTTCCTTTCTGAAAGTTCTTTATAGAGCTCATGAAGTTGTAAGTTTTTTAAGAATAATCGGGATCTTGGCAAAGTCATCAATTAGAGTCTGCTTCATAGAGCCGTTATACAGGGCTGCGGCTGGATGAAAGAGTGGTAAAAATACTCTGTTTTTATAGCGCTTTGGCTGCCCATGGACCTGAGATATTGAGAGATCCGGCAAGAAACAATTCAAGCTATGGCGGCCGAGTGTTACGGTTAGCTTTGGCTGAATTATGTCTAGCTGGGCCTCTAGATACGGCATTAGTGCTGTTTTTTCCTCAGGATAAGGATCACGGTTATCGGGCGGGCGGTACTTAACGATATTGGTGATGTAAACCTGTTCGCGCTGAAGCCCTATCATTTCCAGCATCTGATCCAAAAACTTGCCGGCTGCGCCTACGAAAGGCCGACCCAATAAATCTTCGTTTTTACCGGGCGCTTCACCTACCATAACGATTTCTGCATCTGGGCTGCCCTCACCGAATACCAGCTGAGTAGCACCGTCTTTTAAATGCGGGCACGGATTATCATCAGTTATCTTCTGACGAATGTCCTCAAGTTGTGCTTGTTTAGATTGTTTTACCATCTCTTTGATTACGAACTGCCTGAACAATTAATTTAATACTAAAGATTAGAGCTACGAGGCAGCCGAGGTATTCCCAGTAGCTGCCGGTATCAAGGGCTCGCGATCCAACACCGTAAGCAACGAGTAATAAAACTACGCCTGCTAGCAAAGTTTTTAAATCAAACTTTTTCATCTTTGCTTTCTTTTGCAGCTTGTTTCATGCTTAAGTTCAGCCGTCCTTTGTCATCGATAGCAACCAATTTTACGTTGACTAGGTCGCCTTCTTTGACAACGTCACTGGGCTTGTTGACCCGTTCTTCTTTCATTTCACTGACATGCACCAGACCATCTTTGCCGGGCATAATCTGTACAAAGGCCCCGAAGTCCATGACACTAACTACTGGCACTCTGCGGTAAATTTTACCGACTTCCGGCTCAGCTGTAATCGTTTCAATGTACTGTTTAGCCCCATCAATGCTAGCTTTATCTGGGCTGGCAATGAAGACTGTGCCATCGTCTTTAATGTCAATTTCGGCGCCTGTTTCGGCAATAATCTTATTGATGGTTTCGCCACCCTTGCCGATAACTTCACGAATTTTATCAGGATTTATTTTGATAGATTCTACTCGCGGCGCATGGCTACTGAGATCCTTGCGCGGCTCAGCAAGGGTTTCTAACATATGCTTCAAAATATGGGCTCGGCCTTCTTTGCCCTGTTTGAGAGCTTCAGCCAAAACAGTGACCGGTAAACCATGCACTTTCATGTCCATTTGCAGCGCTGTAATACCCTTTTGGGTGCCGGCAACTTTAAAGTCCATATCCCCCGCAAAATCTTCAGCGTCAGCAATATCACTTAATACGTAATGCTTATCGCCATCAACCATAAGGCCCATGGCAATGCCGCTAACCGGAGATTTTAGTGGTACACCCGCGTCCATCAGGGCTAAGCAGCCCGAGCAAGTTGCCGCCATACTGGTACTACCATTTTGACTCATAATTTCGGTCACTGAGCGAATAGCATAGGGAAATTCAGCCTCGTCGGGAATAACCGGTAGCAAGGCGCGTTCTGCCAGAGCAGAGTGGCCAATTTCGCGGCGCCCAGGACTGCCGAGCCGGCGTACTTCTCCCACGGTGTAGCCGGGTGCATTGTAGTGGTGCATGTAGCGCTTCTGGCTGTCATTGCGCTCCATTGTGTCCAGCATTTGGGCATAACTGGTTGGTGCTAAGGTAATGATATTGAGAGCCTGTGTCATACCTCGCGTAAACAAGCTGGAGCCGTGAGCTCTCGGCAATAGTCCGACTTCACTTGAGAGTGGACGAATTTCGTCTAGTTTACGGCCATCTGGTCGAATGCTTTCCTTAACGATACCGTCACGAACATCTTTATGTAGTGCCATAGTAAAAGCTTCGTCATACTCGGCTTTGACTTCATTAAATTCGTCGCCTATTTCATTGGCGAAATGTTCGTACATGGCTTCACGGGTCTGTTTTACCAGATCATTTCGCTCTGGATATGGCGCCCTAAGACCAACGCCTAATTTCCCAGCCACCCATGTGTCTACCCGTTTTTGGATGTCTTCATCGGGTTTTAGTACCTCAAATGCTAGTTTCTTAACACCGAGTTTGGCAATTAACTCCTCTTGCAGCTTAATGGCGGGCTGCATGGTTGAATGCGCAAATTGTAAAGCTTCAATAACCTGCTCTTCACTTACTTCATTGCCGCCAGCCTCAACCATCATAATGGCATCTTTGGTACCAGCCACTACAAGATCAAGCAGGCCTTCATTGAGTTCCTGGGCAGAAGCAAAAGCCTTGAGCTTACCATCCACCAAACCAATCCTTAGTCCCGCAATCGGGCCTTCAAAAGGCGCACCAGTTAAGCAAAAGGCCGCGCTCATGGCAATCATGGCAACCATATCCGGCCTAAACTCAGGGTCCATACTCAGAACGGTGGTAACACCTTGGACTTCTTGGCGATAGCCCTTTGGCCATAATGGACGGATCGGCCGGTCAATTAATCGCCCTATCAAAACAGCATCGTCTGACGGACGGCCTTCACGTTTTATGAATCGGCTACCACTTATCTTGCCGGCTGCATAAAATTTTTCTTCATAATCAATCGATAGCGGAAAATAGTCCATGCCACTTATACTCTTAGGACTTACCATAGCTGTCGCCAGCACTACGGTTTCGCCATAGCGTGCGAGCACGCTCGATGTGCTCCTAAAGCCGACACGGCCAACTTCAAGGCTTAGCTTGCGGCCAGCTAAATCGGTTTCTACTTTAATGATTTTTTTACCAAATGGGTTAATTGTTGTTCCCATATTTTCCTTCCTGTTCAGGTGCAAGATTCAATCCGCACGTTCACACGGACTAATGTCCTACTCCCGAATCGTTTAATGTTCTTCTAGAATTTTAGATCCTAGATTTTGGATACTTTATCAAGCCTCCAATGTCCAATATCTAATGCCTAGCGGCGAATACCGAGCTTTTTCTTGAGACTCAAGTATTCTTTGCTGTCTTTGCGAGCTAAATAATTAAGCAGGCGTTTGCGATGGCCAACCATTTGCAGTAAGCCTCGTCTAGCAGCGAAATCTTTAGGGCTTGCTTTCAGGTGTTTGGTCAAATCTTTGATGTGTTCACTCAAATGAGTAATTTGATAGCTTGCGCTACCAGTATCTACTGGGGCCGTCTTTTTAGGAACAGCTTTAGTTGATTTTGCCGAAGTTGCCATATGCTAACGAGTACTCTAACACACTTGCCCCTGTTAAGCAAGTAGCCTTAGCAAGCTGGATTAGGTTTAACTTTAAGCGGCCTTAGTAGTAACTACTGGAGATTCTGGTTGAGCTTGAGGTAGCGTAGTTTGCTCTTGTGGAGTGCCAGCAGTAATTTGATGGTCGGCCATCACTCTTGCTCGGTCAGCTGGGTGAATCGGGTGAAGATTGCTTATTTCTTTAAGCTCATCGAGGGCAGCTGCTGTTTCGGCCCTTCCATCAGGACCATATGCCCGACGTATAAGTTTTTCTTGAAGCTTACTAAGCTGAGTTTGGTTTGTTTCTGTTTTTTGTGTGTCTGTTATTAATTCCATAGTCTTATTATAGCATAAGCTTTTTATATTTGCAACACTTTGTTCAAATATTCTTTTTGTAGGTTGTTAATATCTATTCCATCTTCTATCCAGAACTTCCCAACCTTTGTTCGCCTAAGGGCTGTTATATAGGCTCCTGTTTTACATTTGGTACCAATATCTTCCACAAGAGAACGAATATAGGTACCTGAAGAGACTTCGGCCATAAATTTTACTTCTGGATAGGTATAATCGTGTAATTTTAGGTGATAAATCTTCACTTTACGTGGCTCAAGCTCGACTTTTTGGCCTTTGCGAGCCAATTTATAGGCTCTCTGGCCATTTATTTTGATAGCTGAGTATTGTGGTGGAATTTGCATAATTTCACCTTCAAAACTCTTAATAACCGCTTCAAGCTCTTTTTCTGATGGTTTATAGCTAGAAGCTTTGGTTTTTTCGCCTTCCCCGTCGCCTGTTGAGCTGGTTTCGCCCACTTTCATGGTTACCTCATAAGTTTTATCGAGCTTAGAGAACTCTTGAGCACGCTTTGTATAGTCGCCCACAAGGAGCACCAATAAACCGGTTGCTAGCGGATCCAGTGTACCTGTATGCCCTACTTTAGGTTTTTGAACCCCCGATTGCTTCAAAATACTGCGCACTTTAGCAACTACATCAAAGGAGGTCCATCCAGACGGCTTATCTACCAGAAGCAAGCCGTCCACTATTTACTTCATGCCTATTCGGGTGTTGGGATCAGGGGCTTGACCTAATTTTGACTGATACGTATCTGCCATCTCCGGAGTTACAGGAGAAAACAAACAAAGCCCACTCACATCTGGCATTATGTCGTAATGATTATGTAGCGCATTCCACATGGAGCCGCCTGGCACATCATAACGGGAAAGCACACCATATAGGCTGCCTTTAGCGTCAATAACTGAGCTGCCGCTCATACCCGGATGACAAGCTGCTGCAGCATTAGGTGTGCCGGCAGGAATACCAAACACATAAAATATTGCTTGATCACTATTAAGACCGAAGACATCATCAAATTCACTGCCCATTAGATTACCAAGGTAGCGCAGCGGAAATTGGTCTTGCTCAAAATTATCGGCCTGAGGGTAACCAGTTATAAAAAATTGATCATTCATATTTGGTGGGACTGGACTTATCTTAACGCCAGGCCCTTTCTCTACGCCCTTAAGATGCAAAAAGGCTACATCGTTGCGTGTGCCGGTGCCCTCTATTATGATTCCATCAGCCTGGCCCGCTTTGTCCATATAACCTATTCCATTTCCTTCTTTACCATGCCAGGCGCTGTAGTTAAAACGAGCCATTGGCGCATAATCAAAAATGGCATCATAGCTACCACTTCCAACACGTATATCTGCACCGAAACAGTGATTGGCAGTCACATACCAGCCATCGCCTATATTGGTCGCTGTGCAATTTGGTCCTGATGAAGCAAAATCCAGATTATCCTGGGTGGGAGATGGCATGTCTGCCGGCCATCCTCCTTTGCCATGGTCACCAGTATCTACGCGAATATCCACCGTCGCATTTCGGTGCAAGGTCTTGGCCATTTCTGGGCTGTTTGCTTCTATAGTAGTGTCTGGCTGAGCTACTTTGTCTGCTACAAGTTGTTCTGATAGGGTTAAAAATGCCGTCGCTAGAAATAGCGGCCTTAGTATTCGATGACGGCCAGGAAGAGGCGCTTTATCCATTAATCATATTATACCACTGCTTGGCTGTTACTGCAAATCTTACTACTGCTTCAGTTTATAGCGGTGCTAGTGGTTCTTGGGCAGCGACATCGTCCACATCGTCTGGCGGCTTGCCAAACGGTGGTGGCATCATTGGCGGTGGTACCGGAGGAGGTGGAGCAACTTGTCCGCTTCTATCAGTTGTACTGGTAGCTTGTGGGTTTGGCGGTACTAAATTTGCTGGTAAACCCGTTGGGGCTGAGGGAGCTGGCGTAGAAGGTGATGTCGGTGGAGGCGGAGCCGATTGCTCAACCGGTGGTTTAGTTTCCATATCCATGGGGTGGGCATTAAGCGCTTGGATTGGCGGTAGCGGACGAGAACCAGCCGGTGTACTCTGTAATGCTTCGGCCACCGCACTACGAGCCTGATTGGGATCGGGTACCGGCTGATTGGCCGCTGGCACAGGAGTCGTGGAATTAGCAGTTGGATCAGTTGGAGTTTGAGTAGGAAGTGAAGCTGGGCTCAATGAAGGAGCTGGTGGGCGGCTTGGTTGTGGTGGTGGAGTATGGCTAAGCAGTGGCGAGGGGGCGGCTGGTTGGCTGAGTGGATCGCTTGAAGGGTCTAGGGCTTCCGGCTCAGTGTTAGCTGTTAGTCGGCTTTTAAGTGTTGGCGGTTCAAGGATCATTCTAGACTCCTTACCTAATTCATCAGCCCGTTTTTGTTTGGCTTCTTCTTCCAGGCGTTTGCGCTCTAAATCAAGCCGATGCAGAGTACCTTGGGTATCAATGTCAATCTGATCATTCGCTTCAGGTTGCTCGGGTTTAGTCGTAGCAGGCTTAGTAGCACTTGAGCCATGATCAATTTTAAGAGCGCCGTCGCTGGCTGGTGGTGGCGTTTCTGCTTTAGGCGTGCTGGCGGGTCTTGGGGTTATAGGCGCCGGTTTGGACTTTGGCGCAGGTGGAGGTGGAGGCGGCGGTGCCGGTTTGGGCTCTTCCAGTTTACTGGCAATCAGTTGCTGATTCGCCCCGGCGCTCATCAAGCGCGCTGCCAAAGTCATGGTAGCCGGCGCTGTCTTATCATTACTGAAGCGCTCCGTTTCAGCTACGATACCTGTCAAAAAGGCCGTAGCAATCTGGGCATCAAGCAGATTGGGACCAAGCAAGTCACTGAGTGATGTTAATAGTTCACAGAGACTGCTGGCGTTAGGGTCGCTCCAATTAAGTGTGCCTAAATTACTCTTATCTTGATTAGTAATGGAAATAACGGCAGCATCATGCAAAATTCGACCATGAGCCGTAATTGCACTATCTAAGTCCTTTTGTTCTTTTACGCCAAGTGCGACGACAACATCAACGTTAAAGTCGCCTTGACTGAAACCTAAGTCTTTCTCACTAATGGAAGTACGGTAAGGCGTGATAAAAATCTTAACCAGCTTATCTTCCACTTTATAACGCAGCCTATCGGCTTTTGACTTGTCAAGCGCCACAATAAAGTCGCGTAAGCTATCAGTGTTCTTCTCTAGGGTTGCTTCCGGCCTTAGAAACTCGAGCGTACTAGGCACCGTACCACTAAATACGGCAGTGCCGTGTTTGCCAAGTTTATTGAGTAGCAGCGTAAAGCCAATCGCGGCTGCCAATTGGTCAACCGAAGGGTTAGTGCTAACACTAACAAGAACGTTGTTGGCGGTTTTTAAGCGCTCAGCAATCTGCTGTTTGGCTTGTGGTTGGGCTGGTGGCATAGTTTTTTATTTTTGATAAGTTTACATAGATAAACGTATCATATTTCTCTCACCAAGTAAAGGCATAAGCTTCTTGAGTGCTTACCCCTTTACAAATCAGTCCCACCTCTGTATACTTCGTCGCTGACTATCAGCGTTAAGAGGACCATCAATAGATGCCCATTATTAAATCAGCAAAAAAACGAGTTCGCACTGCCCGGCGCGCGGCCGCTCGCAATGTTAAAACTAAGCGAAAACTTAAGAGCGCTTTAAAAACGTTTCAAACTTCTGTGTCCAGTGGTAAAAAAGTAAGCGAAGCTCAGTCAGCGGCTCAAAGTACTCTAGGTAAGGCTGGCAAAAAAGGCATCATGCACAAGAATAAAGTTGCGCGCAAACAGCGTCAACTGGCTGCTGCCGCCAAAGCTGCCGGCGTAAAAGTCCAAAAAACGGCCAAAAAGCCAGCGGCTAAAACAACTATCAAGAAAACCCCCGCTAAATCAGCCAACAAAAAGACTACTCCTAAAAAGACCCCAGCAAAGAAGACCCCTAAGAAGAAATAGTTAATAACAGATGCCTCAAAGCATCGTCGGCATCAATACTTTGGCTTTTAAGCTTGATATCAAGCTCTAACACCCGGCCAACAAGCTCTTTAATTTCTGCTAATGTCATATTTTTAATTAGCGGCAGGTTTTTGCGCACTACAAACGGATTCAATTTGGCTTCTTTGGCAATTTGATCCGGTGTTCTGCTGCCAGCAGCTTTTATGAGAGCTAGGGTGTGCAGTTGCCACGCCAGCATAGCTATGATTTGTTGTGGCTCCACCTTCTGTTTTCTTTGTTCATCATATAAATCAATCGCTCTCTTGGTTTTACCGGCAAAAGCAGCGTCGAGCAGTTCAAAAACAGTGCTTTGAGGCGAACGTTCAGTCAGTAAATCAATAGTCGTACGGGTAATTTGGGAATCATAGTTGAGTAGTTTGTCCAGCTCGTTATTGAGCAACTGCTGGTTGGTTCCAGCCCGCTCAATAAGGTAATTGGCATCTCCAAAGTTAAGACTCCCCTTCTTTGTCTTGGCCGTTTCAGTCAACCAGTTCGCAAGGTGCCGTTGATCTAGCTCATTAAATTCTTTGAAGTCAGTCTTGGCTTTGAGCGCTTTATAATACTGTGTCCGTTTATCCATTTTTGGCTCTACGATTACGACTTCCGTTGTATCCGGAATAGTCGGTATTATTCGCTCAAAGTCTTCGGCAAACTTTTTGTTGCTGCCTGGACTGCGCAGTATGACTAGTTTTTTTGGAGCAAAGAATGGCAGGCTCTGCAATGCTTCAGTAATTCGCACAAACTCCGCCTCTTCACCATCTACTCTTTCTAACGACATATCGCCATTTGCTTTTATAAACTCAGTAGTGCGCCGATCCAATTCGGCCTTCAGCATAAAACTATTGCTCCCGGTAAACGTCGTAATCATTTTGGCTTCCTTTGACAGTATGGGCAAAGATGCGTCCCCCTCCCAGCAACTCGTATCTTTTCAATGATTGTACCGCAGCGTGGACAAGGCTGCCCTTGACGCCTAAAGACCTTGGCAAAGCTTAAGTAGCTGCCTTTTTTGCCCTCAGCATCCACATAATTACGATCGGTTGATCCGCCTTTATCAATCGACAGCTGCAATACTTCGCGGAGTGAATCATAAAGCCGATTTAGCTTTATAACAGATAGGTTTTTGACTAAAGTGGCCGGGTGAATCTTAGCCCCCCACAATGATTCATCCGCATAAATGTTGCCAACACCGGCTACCGTGCTTTGGTCGAGCAAGACTGCCTTAATATTTGTGTTCGCTCGTCTGCTCAATTGCTCCCGGAACTTTTTCTGAGTAAAATCTGCATTCAATGGTTCAGGACCTAGACGCTTCATAAAGTCAATTTGTGGTACTTCAGCAGTCGGAATTAACCGAATCCAACCGAACTTCCGCTGGTCATTAAAGAATAACTTAGCCCCTGATTTGTGAGAGGATAGACCTTTCACATCTATGAGGTCGAAGATTGCGCGGGTGGACTTGTCTGGTAATTTGCCAACTAAGCTGTCGTTTGGGTGCCCCGCCCCGAAGCGAGCGCTATCGTCGTTGCTTCTAAAGACTAGTTGTCCGGTCATTTTCAGGTGAATTACCAGACTATACTTACTATCCAGCTCTATTAGTAGCACTTTGGCGCGCCTGGCAACTTTAACGACACTGGCGCCAATCAAAAATTGTTGCACGTCTTCCGGTGCATTGGGAAAAGACTTTGGCCAATCATGTGTTATATTTGTAATTTTTAGTCCAGGCAATAGAGCATTTAGTCCTCTACGAACGGTTTCAACCTCTGGTAGTTCAGGCATCTTACTCCTTTAAAATTTGATTTTTCAATTCAGCGGGGACTTCGCGAACAGAAATTGGGTCTATTTTTTTTATGTGTGCCTTCATAAGCCTGTGCAACCCATCTAGTATGAGAGGTCTGCCTTTCCACCACATATAATCAATCGGAAACGACAAATCAGCGGCTGTAATCCTGTCTCGCTCCTCAGGATATCCATCTAGATTGTCTAAGACTTGCTTCGGAGTTAGATCATAATAGCCCTCTGGCTTGCCCCACAAAAATTTAACGTCAAAGTGCCACTCCAAGAATGCTCTTTCGGCTTGTTGTACGGGTAAATCGAGTGCCCAGACCTTCTCGATGTCCCAATCAAAATCAAACCCAATCTTACGAATTTCTTCTGGCAACTCCGGCATGCAACTATTATGCCAGAGTTATAGTTAACTAAGCAGCAATTGGTGGCGCAGCGGTATGTTCATAAAGTCTTGATAGATCTAAGTGATAAGAAGTTGGAGTGTAGTCTTGTTTAGGCTGCAACGTTCTGATTTCAGCCAAGGATTTTTGTGGACCAGCAAAAACCACCCCTTCATTTAGTGCGCTTAAGCCATTAACTTCTTCACTTAAACCTAAGATGTGAGCTGCCTGAGCCTGTTGTGCAAGGTGGTCAAAGTCAGCGTAGCGAGGTCTGGTAGCCACAATTCTGTACAAGGCACTTTTAATAAGAGAGCTCTCTTCCCCTACGAATGGCTCAGCAAGTAGCGGTCTATACTCCATCGAGAACCGTTCCATAATAGACGCGAGTCGCCCCAATAGTTGTTGAGCTTTTGGGTCAAACTGACTCACTGCACGTCTCGCCATTATAACTTCGCTAAGTTCAGTAAGAATAAGTGTGTCTATTTCGGGTTTTTGTGACATTTTTGTTACCTTTTTATTTAAGCGTAACTATTATTGACTATAGACCTGCCTTCTCATCTGTCAAGCTATAGTCTTTTTTAACTGTCTTACTACAAAATAAACATCCAGTATGATATTTTTGGTTGTTACAATAGGTACTATGGCGACAAATATCAAAGACCTACTTGGCAAAAGCAAGTACATTGAGCCGCCGGAAATAAAACGGATCAAGGATTATATTAAGGATAAATTCCAGGCCGAAGCTAGTATTGCCGTGAGCACAAGGCAAATTATCGTCGCTGTTCCTAGTGCTGCTCTCGCCGGCACGCTGCGGTTACACAGCCATAAAATGGCCGAAGCCTGCCAGATAGATAAACGCTTAGTGATCCGTATCAACTAATTGAAGTGCTGGTGGTTGGGGCGATTCAGCAATCCTTACTGCACTAGCAGTCAAAATATCTGCCGCCATATAAGGTTCCAAGAGATGCCGCATACTGGGATCTACTGATGCTCGTTGCTCTTTGCTTAAGATCGCATACATTGCGATGTCACCAGGCCCCACTTGTTGAGCCTGAACCACATCATCTAGCGATAACAAGTATTGATCAACTCGTGCTAGAGCCATTGTGAGGTTTTCCTTTTTATTTTATCGACCTATCTTCGTAATACTCTTACGGTTCCCTCAATTCAACCATGTGTGATAAAAAACACAAGCTGTTATGACGAACCAAGAATCGCATCCAGCTCGCCTTTCATCTGCAAAAAATTTTTATACTGAATGGTGTACATGCCAGTTCTGCGCGCGCCTTCGAGTTGCATTTCGCGGTCATCAATAAGCATGCACTCACTAGGACCTAGTCCAAGTTTTTTTGCCGTAAGCTGATATATTTCAGGCTGCGGTTTTATAAAGCCAGTGGCATAGGACAAAACGATAGCGTCAAATAGCTTGATCTGTTCTGGTGTAAAAATTTGATCTAACCAATTACTTGCAGCATTGGAAAGCATACCTATTTTGTACTTTGGTCTTAGCTCGCTACGAATATAATCAAAAAGTTGCTCGTTGGGGACATTACCTTCGATATGAAGGCGCGTTTTACTTGGTGAAATACCGGCTAAAGCAGCCACTTGCTGAATAAAATCGTCATAGCTAATCTTACCAAGATCACTTTGTCGATTTAGGATAGAGGCTTGTTTATCGAGTGCAGCGTCATGACTAAAATGGTTTTTTCTAAAATCTAGCCACAGATCTGTAGTTAATACGCCAAAACAATCAAAGACAATAGCTTTTATCATCTTATTAACTATAACTGAACGTTGCTGGTGAGTTTACTATAGTCCGGTATTTGTGCCTGGAATAACGTAATAGTAGTTGCTGCACTGCCGGCAAAAGTGCCTTGTGACTTAGTGCAAGTTGTTGACCACAAGCGACTAATGTTCTTATTATCCGACTCGAGTTCATAGATGTAGCGTGAGCCAAGCGGGCAAACGCCTACTTCTTCAGCTGGTTTGGCGTTTTTTCGCTCACTCGTATACCCAAGCAACGAAATCGCCTTAAGAAAGCTAGCATAAGCTGCCTTCTCATTTGAATAGTTATACTGGTTTAAAACTTCCTGGTTGTATCCCTTGTAGATAATCAGCGAGCGAGAGTCTGGGGTTACAGTGATTGCGGTGGAACGGTGGAGTTCTTCAGCATTTATCTCACCGTCGGTGGTTAGGCGGACCATGCTGTTTTTGTCTACATAGTCAGCTGCCACCGGATTCTTTCTCGCCGGAACATTGTTTTTGGAGCCGTGGTGGGTTACCACAACTACAACCAGCACTATAAATGCCAGGAGGGCGACCAATCCTAAGAAGTAACGCATCTCATAAATCTCTTATTACTAGTATATTTTAACACTTAGAGCGAGTTTTGGCAAAGAATCTATGGTTTTTGGGCTACTACATGGATCCACTTTTGATCTCGATGATCTGAATTTACACCTTCGAGCTTAATAATTTTGAAGTCATGTCTAATTACGGCTTTTTTTAGTGCTTCAGGTTGCCAATAGCAAAAATATCTAGGTGACCCTAACTTATCATTAGACCATCCTTCGCCGTCCCCTCTTTTAACTGAAAAAGCTATAACACCCTGTGATTTAAGCGATTTGTAGATTTTGCCCAAGACTTTATCAAGTTCGTTCGCATTGAAATGTAAAAATACTGCATTGGCAAAAACCATGTCATAAGGCCCTCCTAGATCGTCCGTAATAGCATTGAGCAGTTTTGCCTTCAATCCCTTTTTTAAGAGGAAGTCGACAAACCCTTTAGAGCCATCGGTTCGCTGTACTTTATATCCCTTAGATTCAATGTAGTCCGCATCTCTTCCGAAAGCACTGCCCAATTCTAGGAAAGTAGCTTTTTGGGGTATTAATGAGAGTGCTGAATCTATCCACTCCTGGAAGGCGCCTTTTACTTCTTGTGGGGTCCCAGCAACGTATTCTTGAACATGTTGGCTATAAGCCTTCAGTGTTTTTGCGTTATCTTGCATTTTCTTCCCTTAATTCCGCTTTTTTAATTTTAGCACTCAAACATTTTTTCAGCGCGTTATAGATGTTACTCTATATAGTTTCGGTAAGCTAAACCCCGCTACCGCTATATTTGCCATCCATATCGTTGTGATGCAAAACTTCCTTGATTGCGACAATCGGACCATTACCATTACCACCAATAACAGCATAAACAATTCGAGTCCTGTAGGCTACGTTTCCGCTTGAGCTAACCTTTTCGTTACGCCGAACGGCAGCGCGTCTCAGACTATTCGGTACACCGTCTATCTTTATGTGGCCGTGATACGTAAGTTTTTTAGTTCCTGTGCCAAAAGGATCTTTCAGAATATGTTTCACTAACTCATCAAGTGCATCCTCTAGTCCCTCTTCGTGATATGAACGGCAATATTTCTTAATCATTACCTGTATTTCATCTTCAGCTTGCTCAGTATCAATATGTAATCCTTCATCTTTCTGCTTCAAGACTGCTAATCTAGCCGGTTTAGGCGTTTCAGGAGTTGGTATTTCGTCTTTTTTAGACTCTGTGGTTCTATGGCTTTGAGCTGTTGTTTTTCCAGGTTTCCTGCTTCGTCTAGATGATCTAGGTTGTGCTCTATCATGGTTGTACTTAGCAATTACCCGGTCAACTTGAGTTAAAGTTGGCGCTTGCCGGCCTGTGTCAAGATATTTTTCAAGGACAGTACCTATACGTTGTTTAAACTTTGTAATGATGCTTGAAGCGTAGGCTTCGTACTCTTTTTCTAGGTCTTCACTCCAGTTCTCCCTAGTCGATAGAAATAAATGAGAAATGCGCCGGCTGTCAACGGCAGGATCATAGCCAAACATAACTGCAATATGAGCTAACCACTGATACACATTAGTATTTTCAGGCACTAATTTATCCTGGACCAGGTACTCAATAAAACGCGTACGTAGAGCATCTTCTTCTTTAGCCTTCAGTTGGTCCAGCGCAAAGTGTATTTGGGATTCTCCTTCGCTGTTGAACATGTCGTTTGCCAAAACCTGCAGATAGGCCCTAAAGTCACCGTCTTGTTCTTCATCCACCTTTTCCAGCCATTGTAAAAAAGAGTCGGCCTTGCCAAGACTTATAGCAATAAATGAACTGGCAGTATTAACAAAAGGCCCCTCAAACCCATAGATTTGCGTATACTCCCGTCCAAGTTCATTGGCAGTGTCGATTGTAATCCCATCAAGCAAGTCTTTTGCCCTTTTGCGTTCACCCTCGTCAGTAATAGCTCTTCTCTTAGCTTCAACGGGTTCAGACAGGATTTTGTTAATGAGCTCATGTCCCTTGAACCGCCTTGGGTCTATGAGATCTTGATCTGAGTTACTTCTTACATGCTGATAAACGCCGTAACGAATAACAAGAGCAACTCCTTCTACAGCTTCAGCAATAGAACGCTGATCAGGCAATTTACCACTACTTCTGCGCGCTGCCCTATTCATTAACTGAACTTCTGAATCGTCTTCGGCCGTGAGTAAAGATAGGAGATCAGAAACCGCTTCCCGAGCATGTCTTTTAATAGCATCTGTTTTTGTCCAGTGATCATCTAGGCTAGCATAAACAGGTCGATTGAGCTCAGCGAACTCTTCAAAAGTTACAACTGCAAAATTACCGCTGAGCTCGACAGCGGCTCCCGTATCGGTTTCGGTCATAGGAATACTAACTCCATCGGCTGAGCCACTTGACATAATCAGCAATTATATAATTATTCACCAAATAAGCAAGTGTTTTGGCACAACACTCATGCTTGCTAGGAGCAAATAAAGAGTGTATAAATTGCTGAATTAAGGTGTTCTTTTATTATGCCTAGTCCTGAGCAACGTTCTGCTATAAACCCTGAAACGTATTTAGATGATGTTCTGCTTTGGCGTCCTCCCTTGCCTGTCGACCAATTCGACATATCTGATATAGAACCTCTGGGACCTGATATGGCTCAAGATGTACCTGGCTACGCATGGGAGAGACTTCCCCGCTGGATTACCCAGATAGAAGATACCTTTAAAAAAAGCGGCGACGTTCCTATTGTATGTGTTGATCTGTGTTCTTCTATTCCGCTCAATGCCCAAATGCTAAGAGCGCTTGAATTTAAGCGGTCCGGGGAGCGGGGTCGAGAAATACTAAAGACACTCTTCAGTGGTGATCCTGAATATCATCTTGAAGATCCCGATATGCAGTCCATCCATATGGCAGCAGCCCGTGACGAAAAGGTTCGGCGCTTACTTAACTCCGCGATTCAGGCTGTTTTATATACTCGCAACAGCGAAGACATGGCTGATGGAGACTATGAGCCAGCCTTACGCCATTTGGTGGGCAGATTCACTGAAGTACTTCCACAAAAAACTACAAGCTATGTTATGGAAGATGGTAGTCGTAATCTTGAAACTCGTTGGGGTATTTGTTTTCAGTCTGTGGACGAAGGGTATACATATCTTGATGTCCTGGCCAATTTAGAACATCCTACATCTAAGGCTGTTCAAGCTGGTAAAAGAGTACGGGATGCTAGTCAGGAATATTATTCAGACCTACAAGGAATCACTAGAAAAGAAAGAAGAGCCATCAGGCTTAAATTTCAAGAGTCACATGCAGAGGATATTGCTCTAGCAGACGAGACTGAACCATTTGGTTACGAACTAGCGCAGGCTTATTTAAACTGGCAGATTTTCAATATAGCACGCGGAATTGCAGGCAATAGTCGTTACCGGCCTGCGAGGTTTATGAGCCTAGATATAGCACCTAGGGCTATGATAGCTTCAAGCAGCTTAACGGCAATATCAAAAGAGATCCAAGAGACCAATATGTTTTCTCACGCCGTTAAAAGCTTATTTGATCCTAATCAACATATTGCCAGTAGCATGTTTGAACCGCTTCCGGTACCTGATAACACTTTAACTTTTATTACTTGTTATGATGCCTGGCCATTTTCAACCAATTTTGGTGGGATCGAAGATACAGACGGTCCGCTTACCGAAAAAGAAATAGAAACTTGCATTTTTGTTGCCGTCGATCGGCTATTCACTCTATACCAAAAACTAACATACGGTGGCAAGTTAGTAATATTTCCATGGGCAACATACGACAACGATGATCACAGTGCATCTATACTAAGGCGAGTTGCCGGTGAGTTATCACTACTAACTGGTCATGGCATAGATCGCCCGCTATTTCACTATGCTGCCTTGCAGGAGTTAATGTCAGAGTCCGAACGAGCAATAGCGGCGGGTCCATCGGCAGTGTTCGATGACACCAATAAAAACGTAATCGAAGCTCTAATTGTTGAGAAGCCTATGCGCAAGTTAGTTGAAAGACATACCAAAGCACTCGGCAATCGTTTGCTTATTGCAGCTCAAAATCTGGACTTGCCAGATCCCACGCTGTAATAATGCCTAAAGGTTTTTCGGTGTTTTTACCGTGCTCGGTCACAAATACCATACCAACACGTTTTTTGACCTTAATAGCTTGATTAAAGATTTCGTAGACTTCAGCCAGGCTAGCGTGGCGGGCTAAAAACTCAAAGTGCTCACCGCGGTGCGCTTTCAGCGGTGTGTAGGCCGCAAAGTCAGTAATGGTCATGTCTTTTAGGATAATTGTGTCAGGATTATCGGCCAAATAACTTAACAGCACGTTCTCGCTAAAGATTCCTATCATTTGATTGTCTTTAATAATCGGTACATGGGTAAAAATATGCTGATTCATATCGCGCAAGACTCTATTTAGCGACGTCTCAAGCTTGGCGGTGTAGATTTTACTGGCTGGCACCGCAATGGTCATTGCACTTGGTGGATTAAGAATAGCTTGTTTTATGGCTTGGTAACGTTCAATTGCCCGATAGCTGGGCGACAAAAACGGCTGGATGCGCGCGCGGTAAGGATTGTGAATAATCATGTTGCGCAAATCGGCGAATATTTTCAGCTCCTCGCTACTCCGAGCAACTACGGCATTTGTTCTAGAAGCCTGAGTAATAAGGAACTTATGCGGCGTGGTGGCCGGCTGCTTTAAGCTGCGTCGCAAATGGGCATCGATCTCGTTATAAATGCCAACGAGCTCCTCATCAGGATCTCTTTTCATGCCAACAGTATATCTCTTAAGTCAACAAAATGCCCTTTTTATGTTCTAGTTAAGTTTTATGCTGTCGCTTTGTACTAGTTCAAGGAAAGCAGCTGCGCCGGCTGATATAGTGAGTAATTTCATTTCCTCTAAACTTTTGTATCCAACCTCGTCGAATGTCTGTGGTTCCATGACTTTGGGTGCACCTTTCTTGATTTCTGCCTTGAACCAAGTGTAGTGGAGAACATCATCTTTCTCTTGGAATTCCTTATCCCCAAGCTTTTTGACTATTTCAACATCGACGCCGAGCTCTTCTTTGACTTCACGCACTGCAGTAGTTTTAACGTCTTCATTCTCTTCAATTTTGCCGCCGGTCACTTCCCATTGCACCCACTTTTCAGTGTTACGATGCAGCAGTAAAATCTGGCCTTTCTTATCTGTAATAATGCAGCCGGCAAGTTTTAAGGTTCCCATCAGTCAATAAGTCCTTTCTGCACTAATTTTGGAATTACGTCGTGTTCAAAAATAGAGCCGAGCGGCAACTTCTGCTCATTTGTTGAAGCCACCCAAGCAATTTCTTCCACTTCACTATTTGGTGCGGGCTCACCATGCCACTTCTTCACAATAAAAACTGTCATGTGCACAACGCGGTGTTCCTGGCCGGCGGCTGGCGCATCAAAATCACCAAATTTTTCAAGCTCATTTTCTTCTACCGAGATACCAAACTCTTCCATGAGCTCACGTACCAACGCTTGTTCTTCAGTCTCACCTACTTCAATCGATCCGCCTGGCGAAATAAAAAATTCTTTATCTTTTGATCGTTCAACCAGAAGTTTTTTATCACGAATTATTATGCCAGCAGCTTTATAAATATCTTTACTCATTTCAGCCTCTTTTTAATTTCT
>CAYVSP010000001.1:0-73162 GCA_964453655.1 uncultured Candidatus Saccharibacteria bacterium | reverse complement strand
ATTAATAATGGCTTTGTAGCGGCGGATGTCGATAAAGCACTTAATTCTAATCTCTATAGAAACCATCCTGCTCTTGTAGAACTACCTAAAGATATAACATCCCTAGAGGGCTATATTTATCCTGAATCTATTCAAAAGGATGCCGCAACAGCACCCCAAGATCTGATAACTAAATATCTAGACGAGATGCAGGAACGCTTAACACCGGACTTAAGAGCCGCTTTTGCACAAGAAGGCTTATCGGTTTACGATAGCATTAAACTTGCTTCGATGGTTGAAATGGAAGTTTCCAGACCGGCTGATCGGCCGGTGGTAGCTCAAGTATTCTTAAGCCGCTTGCACCAAAACATGTTACTTGGGTCAGATGTTACTGCTTTTTACGGTGCGATCCTAGCTGGCCAGGCCCCTTCAGTTACTTATGATTCACCGTATAACACCCGTTTGCATGCCGGACTGCCGCCAACCCCAATTAGCAATGTATCGAACAGCAGTTTACAGGCGGTTGCTCACCCGGCGAACACTGACTTTTTGTATTTTGTGGCCGGTGATGACGGCAACACCTATTTCGCCCACACTGCCGAGGAACATCAAGCGAACGTTCAAGCCCACTGCAAAAAACTCTGCAACACCAGCCAATAACAGGGGTAGCATATTATAACAACAGAGGTAGAAAAGCCCTTTTTTGCGTTGCTTTGAAGGGTCATTTTTGCTATCATTACGCCTATGGCTAACAGATTACTACCCCTGTTGGAGTATCTGGCAGCCATAGGAGTAAATCTATTCGTACTATAACTAGCCTTAATGAGGCTCATCCACGTCTGGATACTATCAGGACGACTAGCGCTTACAGACGTCTCTTTGGACGTTCCCGCAAGCGGTTTTTACGCTACAGCTTGCTGGTAGCTAATTTATTGATATTGATTGCTGTTGCCGGGTTCGTGATACGTAACCCTGATACCAGCCAGGCCGTGCAACAAAGCGCTACCTTGGCGAATTCTGATACAGCGGCCGCCAATCCGCTAGATCAAGTATCATCGGCTGATATTGCTGTTAATGTAGCCCATCTGACTAATCTGCCGGAGGCCACTTCGGTAACCAATCTAGCTGACTCGGTTAATGCTCAGTTAACAATTAGCCCAGCCGATAATACCGTTGTCGCAAAACCCCAGATTATCTCAACCGGTTTGAAGTCACGTAAAGACATTCAAGATTATGTCGTAAAGCCTGGCGACACTGTTCCAAGCCTAGCGGCCCAGTTTAGTATTACGTCTGATTCGATTCGTAGCTCAAACAGTTTGACGGGAGACAGCTTAGTGGTTGGCACACATCTGCAGATTCCACCGGTAAACGGCATTATTGTTAGGGTTAAGCCAGGCGATACGCCGCAAAGTTTAGCCAGCCGTTATGGAGCTAACCAAGACTTGATAATTGCTTTTAACGACGCCGAAGTTGGCGGTCTACCAGAGGGGCAGCTGATTGTTATTCCTGATGGCCGTACTCAGAACGCCCAGACCGCCAGGAGTAGTGGTACTGCTCGGTTCATTCTGTTTGGTGGGGCCGGCGGCTATGATCCTGGTTGGTGTACCTACTATGCCTCGGCTAAGGCTGGCGTGCCAGGCGGTTGGGGTAACGCAAACACTTGGCATATCTATGCGCCGCTTAGCGGTTGGACAGTCAGCACAACACCGCGCGTTGGCGCCGTAGCTCAGACAAGCGCGGGCTGGGCTGGGCATGTCGGGATTGTTGAAGCAGTCTCAGACGACGGTTCTATGATTAAGTATTCTGATATGAATGGTCTAGCTGGCTTTAACAGGGTTGGCTATAGCGATTGGGTACCAACTCTTAGCAAGTTTCAACGCTTCATTTACCATTAGAAACAAAGCACCCTACTAGAAGTCTATCTGTTAATAAGGTATTCTTTGTCATATGTTTGTGGATAAAGTAGAAGTCAACGTACAGGCTGGTAATGGCGGTGACGGTAAGTTATCGTTCCGGCATGAAAAATTCATTCAGAAAGGCGGCCCTGACGGCGGCGACGGTGGCGACGGTGGAAACGTAATTCTACTAGCCAGTCGTAACCAAGACAGCCTAGCCGCTTTTCGTTATAAGAAGCTAGTCAAAGCGGAAAATGGTCTCGCCGGTGGTAAGGCTAAAAAACACGGCAAAAACGGCGAAGATTTGATAGTGCCTGTTCCGGTTGGAACGGTTGTGCTGTTGCCAGATGCAGACGTCTTAGCTGATTTGGTTGACGATGAGCAACAAATAGTTATTGCTAAAGGGGGCAAAGGCGGTTATGGCAATGCCCACTTTACATCATCGCGACGCCAGGCGCCGCGCATCGCCGAAAACGGTGAGTTAGGCGAGCACAAGGTGCTGACTTTTGAGCTCAAAATGATAGCCGATGTTGGCTTAGTCGGTCTGCCCAATGCCGGTAAATCAACCTTGCTGGCTCGCATCAGCAATGCTCATCCTGAAATTGCTGACTATCCTTTTACTACGCTCCATCCAAACCTTGGCGTTGCCGATATTGCTGAGCGGAGTCTCTTATTCGCCGATATCCCCGGTTTGATTAGCGGAGCCAGTCAAGGCAAAGGCCTAGGCGATGAATTTTTACGCCATATTGAGCGGACACCTGTATTAGTACATTTGGTTGATGCCTATGAGGATGTTGACAGTGCGTTTCAAACAATCCAATCAGAGCTCAAAGCTTATAAATTTGATTTAACTCAGCGTCCCCAGTTGATTGTATTGAATAAGATTGACGGCTTTGACAGCAAGAGTAAAAATAAAAAGATACAGCAGCTGAAAAAAGTAGCGCCACGCGGTACGAAAATATTGGCAATCTCGGCAAAAAGCGGTGAAGGCGTGAAAGAATTGCTTTACCAGGCAAGCGCTATGGTTGATAAAGAACGGCGCAAGGCGGCCAAGCAAATCAAACTAACCGACTCGATGCCTGTTTTTCGATTAGCAAAAGATGAAGCTAGCTGGACGGTCACTAAAACTAAAGGCGGTTACCGTGTGGCTGGTGTTAAAATTGAACGTTTTGCCAGTAGAACGGATTTTACGAGCGATCCGGCTGTAGCGCGTCTACGTGACATCATGCAAAAGATGGGCATTATACACGAGTTGCAGCGCAAAGGCGCTGAGCCGGGTAACGTGATAACTATTGCTAGTGCATCGTTTATTTACTAATGAAGCAAACCACCTTTTATTTTTATGATCTGGAAACCAGCGGCTTTAACCCGCGCCAGGCCCGCATCATGCAGTTCGCCGGCCAACGGACTGATATGCAGCTTAAGCCTATTGGTGAGCCGCTCAATAGTCTTATAAGGCTTACTGAAGATGTACTGCCGGATCCCGATGCCGTATTAGTAACTGGGATAACACCGCAGCAAACCTTAAGTGACGGCATAACAGAAGCCGCCTTTCTCAAGCTATTTCACGAACAGGCCGCAGCCCCTGGTACCATTTTTGTCGGCTTTAATTCAGTGCGTTTCGATGACGAATTTATGCGCTATTTACACTACCGTAATTTTTATGATCCTTACGAGTGGCAATACCAAGATGGCAAAAGCCGTTGGGACTTACTTGATGTCGTGCGCATGACACGGGCTCTTCGGCCGAAAGGCATTAAATGGCCGCAAGACCACGAAGGGCGGCCGACCAATCGTTTAGAACTGCTTGCTGCTGTCAATAAACTTAATCATCAGCATGCCCATGATGCTTTGAATGATGTAATGGCTACTATTGGTGTTGCCCGGCTGATATATAAAAACCAACCCAAGCTTTTCCGATACTTGCTAGAACTAAGGGACAAACAAAAGATTGCCCAGCTGGTATTAAGCCGCAAACCGTTTATCTATACGTCTGGAAAGTATTCTGGAGAGTTTGAAAAGACAACAGCCGCAATGATGCTGGCCGAACACCCAAACGGCCGTGGGGCTTTGGTCTATGATCTTAGAGAAGATCCATCACAGTTCGTTGATTTGAACGTTCAGGAAATAGCTGAGGCCTGGAAACGCAAATGGAGTGAAGAAGGTCTGAAACTGCCCGTTAAAACGATTCAATTTAATCGTTGTCCGGCGGTTGCGCCACTGAGTGTACTCGATAAGGAAAGTCAAAAACGTTTAGAGCTGTCGCTGAATACTATTACTAAGCACGCTCAAGAACTTTCGAACATGAAAGACTGGACAAAGCGCGTATTCCAAGCTTTAGACATTCTTGATCAACAACAGCAGACTACACTACTGCTCAAAGATCGCGCAGTAGATGAGCAATTATATGATGGCTTTTTTGAGAGGCATGATCGCCAGGCACTTTTGGGCGTGCAGATGGCTAAACCCGAGCAGCTGAGCGAGCTGGTATCTTCGCTCAAGGATTTGCGGCTTAAAACACTTCTACCGCTCTATAAAGCGCGTAATTTCCCAGAAGTCCTGACCGCTGAAGAGCGAAATATCTGGGAAGGCCATTGTTTTGAAAATATTTTTGGCGGTGGCGAAAAAAGCCGCGCTGCAGCTTTTTCAACCCGCCTTAGCCAACTAGCAGCCGAAACAAATTTGACTTCACACGAAGCATTTTTGCTTGAAGAGCTGCGTTTATACGCCGAAGCGATTGCAACTGATCCTCACCAATAAGTGAAATCTGGCTAATCGTGTTTGTCGTTCGTACATTGTGCAGCAACTTTGCGTCTAATATGATTACACTCACAGCGGTGGCAGCTAATAAGGGACCGCTTAACCATTCAAAGGTTATTTGAAGATGTGTGCCGGGTATAAGCCCTAGTACGATAAAATCCAACAAGCCGAGGCCTCGCTAAGTTTTCTACATTATACACAATTTTGTAATAAAAGCAATATTAGTATTAAGCTTAAGCGTGAATTTGTACTTTACTGCGCTTGTAATCTAATATGTAGTCTATGCAGCCGTTCAGCGAAAGACTTGAAGCCTGGCTCAACAGCAAAGGGCCTAAGACAATTGACTCGCTGACTAGCGTCTTTGCCGAAAAGAGTTTTGCAGTAGTAGTGGTGATACTTATGTTTCTACCGGCATTGCCACTGCCAACCGGCGGTATCACACATATCTTTGAACTGATTGTCATGCTACTAGCGATTGAGCTAATGGCCGGCCGGCGAACCATATGGCTGCCAAAAAAATGGCAACACATGCCTTTGGGTAAAACGCTGCAAGGCAAAATCGTCCCTCTTATTATGCGGCGCACGCGCTGGTTTGAACGCTTTTCCAGACCACGAATGAGCAACCTTATGAACAATAGTGTTACATTGCGTGTGGTCGGTTTTATTATTTTTGTATTTGCCTTAGGCGCATTTGTGGCACCACCGTTTGCCGGGCTTGATACGTTGCCATCACTCGGCGCCGTGATAGTTGGCCTAGCACTTATCTTAGACGATATTGCATTATTGGCGGTTGGGTACCTCATAGGAGCGGTAGGAGTTGGCATTGTCATCGGGACTGGCGGGTTGACCATCCATTTCATCACGCATTTTATCCACCGCCTCTAGCTTTTTCCCCTGTTTTGACGTATAATCTCGCCACTAATGAATGAGATCATAAAAGTTCAAGGGGCTCGGGAACACAATCTCAAAAATGTTGACGTAGAGATTCCTCGTAATAAATTAGTTGTTATTACGGGCTTGTCCGGCTCAGGCAAATCAAGCCTCGCTTTTGACACTATATACGCCGAAGGCCAACGGCGTTATGTCGAGTCGCTTAGCAGCTATGCGCGGCAATTCCTAGGCCTCATGGAAAAACCAGACGTTGATCAGATAGACGGTTTGAGCCCAGCTATAAGCATTGACCAAAAATCTACCTCGCGCAATCCGCGTTCTACAGTTGCGACAGTTACTGAAATTTATGACTATTTACGTTTATTATTTGCGCGCATTGGCATCCCGCATTGTCCAGTTTGTGGTAAGCCGGTCACTCGGCAAACTACCACTGCAATCGTAAGTCAGATCAGCAACTTATCCGTTAATGCTCGTTTGATGGTGTTGGCCCCCGTCGTTATTGATAAAAAAGGCGCTTTTGAACATATACCGGAGCAATATCAACGGGCTGGTTTTGCCAGGTCGCGAGTTGATGGCGTAGTTTATGCACTTGATGAATTTCCGGCGCTTGATAAAAATTTCAAACATACTATCGAAATAGTTGTTGACCGTTTAGTGAATAATGCGGACAGCAAAGGCCGGTTAAGCCAATCCGTTGAGCAAGCCCTAGACATTGCTGAAGGCAGAGTAGCTATTCTTAGTGTAGACACCAAGAAGTTAACAAATTACTCACTGATGTATGCCTGCATCGATCACCCTGATGTGGCGATTCCAGAGCTAGAACCACGCACTTTCAGTTTTAATAGCCCGCACGGCGCTTGTCCGGTTTGCACAGGGCTTGGCTCGCGTCTGGAAGTAGACCCCGAGCTGGTTATACCCAATGGACGCCTGACTATAGCTGAAGGGGCGATACGCCCCTATAACCGTATAAACATTGATAATTGGTACATGAAGAAACTGCAAGCAGTTGCTGATCATTACAGTTTTAGCCTGCATGTGTCGACGGATCAGCTTACGGAAGATCAGCTTCATAAAATTCTTTACGGTACGGGGGCAGAAAAGTTTCGGGTTAGTTTAGGTTTAGGACGATCCTTTGAGACAACTTATGAAGGAGTAATACCCAATCTTGAACGCCGTCATCGTGAAACAGAAAGCGATTTTATCAGACGTGATATAGAGCGCTATATGCAAGAACGGCCTTGCCATGCTTGTAATGGACGGCGCCTAAAACCAGAAGTATTAGCCGTAACAGTAAATGATTATTCAATTATGGATATTTGTGAACTCTCTATCGATGACGCGGTGTCTTTCTTTGGTTCCATGAAGCTGAACGACAAGGAAGCTAAAATAGCTCATCAAATTTTTAAGGAGATTAAAGCAAGGCTACAGTTTTTAAATGACGTAGGCCTCAATTACTTAAGTTTAGCAAGAAGTGCCGTAACCTTATCGGGCGGCGAAGCCCAGCGCATTCGTTTGGCTACCCAAATAGGTTCAGGGCTGCAGGGCGTCTTGTATGTGTTAGATGAGCCTTCGATTGGTCTGCATCAACGAGATAATGCTCGGCTGATTGCTACCCTGAAGCACCTACGAGATATTGGCAACACTGTTTTAGTTGTAGAACACGACGAAGAAACAATCCGTACCGCCGATTATCTGTTGGACATTGGACCTGGTGCCGGGATTCATGGCGGTGAAATCGTAGCTGTCGGTACGCCAGACCATGTCGCTAAACAAAAGGGCAGTATTACTGGCGCCTACTTACGTGGTATCAAATATATAGCAACACCGAAAAAGCGCCGATCTGGCAATGGTAAATCACTGGTTATAAAAGGAGCTCGCGAGAATAACCTTAAAAACATAGAAGTGGCAATACCACTTGGACAATTAGTGGTGGTTAGCGGTGTGTCAGGTTCGGGCAAGTCGAGTTTGATAAACGATATCCTAGCTAATGAACTGTCAGCCAGACTCATGAGGGCCAACACAGTACCCGGGCGGCACGATGATATTGAAGGTATAAAACAGCTTGATAAGGTTATAATTATTGATCAATCGCCGATCGGCCGCACGCCCCGTAGTAATCCGGCAACCTACACTGGTCTCTTTACGCCAATTCGCGAATTATTTGCAAATACCCCTGAAGCACGCGTTCGTGGCTATAGTCCGGGGCGCTTTAGTTTTAATGTTCGTGGTGGCCGCTGTGAAAACTGTTCCGGCGATGGAATCATCAAGATAGAGATGCACTTTTTGCCAGATGTCTATGTGCCATGCGAGGAGTGCAAAGGTAAGCGGTACAACAAAGAAGCACTCGAAATTCACTTCAAGGGCAAGACCATTAGTGAGGTTTTAGGCATGACCTGCGAAACAGCGCTAGAGTTTTTCAGCAATATCCCAGCTATCGCCCGTAAATTGCAAACGCTGGTTGATGTTGGCTTAGGCTATATAACACTTGGCCAACCGGCAACAACTTTGTCAGGCGGTGAAGCCCAACGAGTAAAATTAGCAACCGAGCTTTCACGCCGTGCAACGGGCAGAACGCTCTATATCTTAGATGAGCCGACCACAGGATTACACATGGCAGATGTACAAAAACTGCTAGATGTACTTCACGCGTTGGTGGATGTTGGAAATAGCATGATAGTGATTGAGCATAACTTGGATGTTATTAAATCGGCGGATCATATTATTGATATGGGGCCAGAAGGCGGTGTTGGCGGTGGTGAGGTTACCGCCAAAGGTACTCCGGAACAAGTTGCCAAAAATAACAAATCATACACTGGCCAAATTTTGAAGAAGGTCTTAAAAAATGATTGAACAGGAGCCCCCATTTGAGCACCGCGTGCCTTTTGATGCCGCAGATGCTCTCGCGTTGGCAATATATGCATCACAACCAGGTACAGGCCAAGATCCCTCAATTACAGAATGGGGGATAGCCAGGGCGTGGGATATATTAACCCAACACGATAGTTATTTTAGTGTGCAACCAACTCGCCCGCAGGTGGCACGGTTGCTAGTAAGAGCTAGCCAAAACGCATTACAAGAGTTAAAAGAAGCGTGGGTTAGAAAATGTGATATCGGAGTAAAGGCCGCCTATGCTCTTATAAACAAAACCGTTGAACCACCATATCTCAAGCTGGTTCGGCCACCACTTTTGAGCGATTGGCCAAGCGATATATGGAAATATGCTGAAAGTTATTACTACGAACTCGAAGCAGCCTAGCTTTTTTTCTTTTCAAAAACACTTTTAGTGAGGTGATAAAGGGTTGGACCAAAGCTGATAATCATGACAGCCAGTATAATTGGCATGAGGTAATGATCAATATTTGGAATACGACTACCCAGTGAATAGCCCAGTAGGGTTACGCCAACACCCCAGACAATACCGCCTAGAATATTGAACATATTAAAGCGTTTTAAATCCATGTTACCCATCCCGGCTACGATAGGGGCAAAAGTGCGAACTATTGGCACGAAACGGGAGAGAAAAATGGTCTTACCGCCGTGCTTTTTGTAGAATTCTTCGGATCGCTTCAAGTATTCTTGACGAAAGAGAACCCCGTTAGGTTTGTTAAATAGGCTCGGTCCAAATTTCTTGCCAATATGATAGCCCACGTAATAACCGGCAATGGCCGCTAGTACAACAAATAAAAGGAGTAGACCAAGATGCAATTTGCCTTGAGCTGCAAAAAAGCCGGCGCTGAATAGTAGGGTGTCGCCGGGCAGAAAAAAACCTAGCAACAGACCGGATTCAGCAAAGATAATCCCCGTAACAAGGAGCAACCCACCGCTTTCTATAAGATGCTGGACATCAGGCATACCACTCCAGACTACCTTTTTACTCTTTAATTATCCAGTAAAAATTGGTACAATAATCGCTAAAGCAAGGAGATAATTAGTGTCTGAAGACATAACACTTACTCTCGAAAAGCGAGAGGTATTAGGAAAAGCTGTCAAACACCTGCGCCGAGAAGGCAAGGTGCCGGCTGTTATTCACGATCATGGCAAAGAATCTTTGCATGTGATGGCTCCTTATCTGGAAGTCGTTAAAGCTTATCAAATCGCCGGCAAGCATCACCCCGTCTCTCTAAAAGTTGGCAGTATAGAACATCTGGCGCTTATTAAAGACGTTGACTTTGATCCAAAAAAGCATCAATTGCGTCACGTTGTTTTTAACGCTATTAATCAAAACGAAGCCGTGGAGGCAGAAGTGCCAATTATGATTATTGGCGATATACCGGCTGAAATGGCCAACCTCATGGTGCTGAAAACGCTTGATCACGTAACAGTTGAAGCATTACCTAAAGACTTGCCGGATGAACTAATCATTGAAGGCTCCAGATTGGCAGAAATTGGTGATCGTGTAACTGTTGCTGATTTAGGTATTCCGGATGGCGTAACCATTAAAGACGATCCAGAGCAGATGATTGCAGTGGTTGAAGAACCTCGTATCCAAGAAGAAGAACCAGAAGTTGAAGAAGAAACTGAAGGTGAAGAAGGTGCTAGCGTCGAGGCTGGCGAAGAGTCGGCAGAAGCGGCCGACGATTCTAAAAAAGAATCTGGCGAAGAAGAGTAGCTCTACTCTTCCAAAAAACCTCCGGACTGATGGGCCCATAAGCCAGCATAGACGCCATCTCTTGATAGCAATTCTTTGTGTGTGCCTTCCTCAGCAATTTTACCGTCTTCCAATACCACAATACGATCCATTTTTTGGACTGTACTTAATCGGTGGGCTATTACAATCGCGGTGCGGCCTTCCATAAGTTCCCAAAGTGCTTGCTGAATCAGCAACTCACTCTCAGAGTCTAAGGCACTGGTAGCTTCATCTAATACCAAAATGGGGGCATCTTTAATCATGGCGCGGGCTATCGCAATGCGCTGGCGTTGTCCGCCGGAAAGTTTTACGCCTCTTTCGCCAACCAGCGTTTCGTAGCCTTGAGGCAGCTTTTTAATGAACTCATCGGCATGGGCCGCTTTAGCGGCCGCCAGAACCTCATGGTCAGAAGCTTTTGAACGGCCATAGCGAATGTTTTCCGCCAGAGTTCTGTGGAACATAATCGGCTCTTGGGGGACATAGGCAATATGCTCATGCAGGTCATCCTGAGTAAGATGGGCAATGTTTTGGCCATCTATTAGGATTTCACCGCCATCAATATCGCTGAATCTGAGTAAGAGTCTATTAAAAGTGGTCTTACCTGAACCAGAATGCCCGACAAGCCCGACTTTCTGGCCGCCCGGAATCTCAATATTCAAGTTATGGAATAGTGTTTCACCGGCGTCCTGGTGGGTGAACTCGACATTCTTGAAAACAATCCCGCCATTCTTTATGGATGGTTTTTCAGGATGCAATGGATTTTTTATTTCAGGTTCGATTTGTAATATTTTAGTCATATCAGCGGCGTCACCAAACGAGCGGTTGTAGTTTTTAAGACTATTATTGCAAAAGGTCCAAAGCTGTCCGACTAAATTACCGGTGTAGCTGAAAATTAAGAAGACAATCCCAATATTGACGTTGAACAGTGTAACGCTAACAATTGCCATTAGTAAGGCAATTATTAGAATAATCCGGTTCATCACGCTAAAGTAAGCCATTTGTTTCTGGCTGGCGCGCATGACCGCAAAGGTGCCTTCTTGTGACACGTCTGTAATTTTGGCAAAGCGATTTCGCTCATAGCGGCCGCCAGCGAAACTTTTAATAGCCATAATATTAGTAACGCTATCGGCTAAATAACCGGTTTGTTTGCTTTCAAGGCTGGCCTGCACGGAACTCAGGTAGCGGACTTTACGGGTCACAAAAAAGCCACTAATAATGTAAGTGAGAGAAAAAATCACCAGCAGTAAAACAAACAAAGGAACTTTTGGAGCCAACAGGATAACCGTAAAAATCAAGCCAGTTAACAGTTGAAGGACTTGGTAGATGGTAGTATCGGCAAAGCGAATGTAGCTGCCCATAAGTTTATTAGTCTGGGATACGAGCGAGCCTCCAAAACGGTTAGCATGGAAATTAGCGCTTTGATCAAGCAGGTGACTATAAACGCGCCGGGCGATGTCACGTTCTACACCGGCTTCAAGGCGCCAGTTAAAAGCATCAATAACTCGCCAGCCTACCGTGCCAATAATCATCAGAGCCGCATAGACCAAAATACTTGTGCCAAAATCTCCCCAAAGATTATGTGGCGTGAAGTTTCCCTTTGCTAGACGATCCAGTACGCCAGCTAGAACCAAGACGCTCAGATACTGTTCAGACAAAATCGAAAGGGGGGTCACAAATAGAATACCGAGGACGTAAAAAGGATATCGCCACATATGGTGCCAATACAGCCGTAAGGTTTGAGAAGTTGTAGAATGTGATTTCATGAGCGCGCTGCCTCCTGCAGCGGCTTATACTTTAGTAACTTTTAACGATTAAGGATTTTTATTAAGGAGCTAGAGAGCCGGTTGGACGGCGCTAGAGCATGTTGAAATAAACTTATACATTTTTTATTGCCGCCCTTTCCATTACAACTAATAACAATCTGAAAGTGTAGCATATCTGTTAGAAGAAGCGCAAGTCTTATGCTTGCGTATGGACGATAAATAGTGTATAATTAACGTAATGAATGAATTTGGAGAACCAAACTCCTCAGGTGAAAATGTTTCCAGGCATGGTACGGCAAAGGAGTGGCTTGGCCTTCTTGCCAGTTTTACTACAGTTGCTGTTGCAATTAAAGTTGGACCGGATGTAGCTAATTTTGCGACGACTACCCTTGCCCAATTTCAAGAACAAGTTTTCAGCGGCAACGCTCCTAACCCATAAAACACCTCTTTGTATAATAAAGTAGTGTCTAAGCTCGAAAGCAAACTAGCGGCGTTGCCAAAATCGCCTGGCGTCTATTTTCATAAGAATAGCAAAGGCGAGATTATTTATATTGGCAAAGCAGCCAACTTGCGTAACCGTGTGCGGCAGTACTTTCAGAAAAGCCGGGTACGTGATCCTAAAACCGATGTTCTGGTGGCCGAAATAGCCGATGTTGACTGGACAGAAGTAGAGACCGAACTCGATGCGTTGTTCCTAGAAGCTGAGCTAGTCCGACGATACTTGCCGCCATACAACATTTTGTTACGTGATGATAAAAGTTTGGTGTATGTACGTATAAGTTATAAGGCCTCGCATCCCACTGTAACTTTAACCAGGCGGCCACTAGATGATGATGCACAGTACTTTGGGCCGTATTTCAGTGCTTTTAGTCTTAAAAAAGCTCTGAAGTATCTTAGACGCATCTTCCCATACTCCACACACATAAACGTAATTCCAAAACGAGCATGTCTGCAGTATCACCTTGGACTCTGTCCTGGTCTTGAGGAAGGCAAGACATCGCTCAAGGATTATCGGGTCAATTTGAAGAAATTAATGCAATATCTCAAAGGCGAACGCGTTAGCCTCATGCAACAAATTGAAAAAGATATGAAATTTGCTGCCAAAAAGCAGGACTTTGAAGCTGCCAGCACCTATCGCAACCAATTATATGCCCTTAAAAGCCTGCATAAACAGATTGTTTTTGGTGATCGAGAGTTTATGGATATCAGCAAAGATCAAGGACTTGTCGAACTTAACCAGATATTTGGTATGAAGGATATTCCGCGCCGAATCGAGGGTTATGATATCAGCCACATGTCGGGCACCGACAATGTGGCCAGCATGGTGGTCTTTATAAGTGGCGTACCGAATAAAACGGCTTATCGTAAGTTTAAGCTACGTTTGCCAGGTAATGATGACTTTGCGCATATGCACGAGGCCATTTCGCGCCGCTTGAGCGAAGACAACCACAAGGATTGGGGTTTGGCTGATTTATTGTTGATTGATGGCGGCAAAGGGCAGTTAACGGCAGCCTTGAAGGCCAGAGACGAAAGGGGTCTAATGTTGCCTATGATAGGACTTGCTAAGCGGGAAGAAGAAATAGTGGCGCATATCAAACGCTCTTCTGTAGTAGTCAATGAGGTGTTGGTCCAGAAGCTGGGTGGCTTCGTAAGTTCAAACGATGAATTTGCGGTTATTTCGCTACCTAAGAGCTCGCACGCCGTAAAACTTTTACAGCGTATTCGTGATGAATCACACCGCTTTGCGGTTAGCTATCACTCGGTACTGAAAACCAAACGCCAAACCGCTAGTATGCTCGATGACATTCCGACTATTGGTCCGGCAACCCGAAAAAAGCTTATAAAAACTTTTGGCAGCATGCGAGGATTATTGCAAGCTCGTGAATTGGAGGTTGAACGAGCAGTTGGTACAAAAAAAGCTGCCATTCTAAAGCAGTATTTGCGGCCGATCCGTAAAAATACTTTCGTTTAACTGATATAATGACGGTCTGATTATGGAGTCATTCTTTACTGCTGATTTCTTTATGGCTAATCGGCAAAAGCTACGAACATTATTTAGTGGTACGGCGCCGATTATCATTACGGCTAATGGCGTGCTGCAACGCAACGCTACGGTTAACTTTGGTTTTCGACAGGATAGTAATTTTTGGTATCTGACTGGCTTGGATGACCCAGATATCATTCTGGTGCTCGATAAACAAAAGGAATATTTAATACTACCGTCCCGCGAACCAGTTATGGAGCAGTTTGATGGCACTCTGGAATCGTCCGCTATGACGGCCCGCTCTGGTATTACGGACGTATATAACGAAAAAGACGGCTGGCGCCAATTATCCAGCCGGCTGAAGCGCGTAAAACATATTGCTACCCTGGCGTCACCCCCCGTTTACCTTGAGCCATATGGTCTCTATACCAATCCCGCGCGTGCTCGTTTACTCGAAAGGCTTAAAGAAATTAATCCAAGTCTAGAGCCTTTGGATTTACGGCAACATTTAGCGCGTATGCGGATGGTAAAGCAAGACTCTGAACTGGAAGCCCTCCAAGCGGCCATTGGTATAACCGTAGACACCTTAAAGACAGTAAGTCGGCGCGGCTTTATGCAATATAAGAACGAATATGAAATTGAAGCCGATATTACTTCCGGTTTTCGAAAACGAGGTGCTGCTGGGCACGGTTTTACGCCAATTGTGGCCAGTGGACAGAACGCCTGTACCATTCACTATGTAGCTAATAACTCGCCTTTAGATCCAAAAGGACTTTTAGTGCTAGACGTGAGTGCGGAAGTTGAAAATTATGCGGCCGATATATCACGTACTTATGCTTTATCGTCTCCAACCAAAAGACAAAAACAATTATACGCAGCCGTTTTAGAGGTTCAACAGTTTGCTTACGCGCAATTAAAACCTGGAGTATTAATAAAAGAATACGAAAAGACGATTGAAGTATTCATGGGGGAAAAATTGCGCGAACTAGGCCTTATTAAGAGCGCCGAAAGGGAATCTATTAGACATTATTTTCCACACGCTACTTCGCATCACCTTGGGTTGGACGCCCATGACTTGGCTGACTATGAACGGCCTTTGGAGCCCGGCATGGTTCTGGCTGTCGAGACCGGTATTTATATTCCCGAAGAGAGCCTTGGCGTGCGGATTGAAGATAATGTGCTGATAGAGAAAAAAGGACTAAAAATACTTAGCGATAAGTTACCCAGTAACCTCAAGCATAATGTTAAAATATAGACCAGTATGAATCGCCCGAGTAGCCGTTTTTTAGCCCGCTGGTTTGTCTGCAGTTTAGGTCTTTGGATAGCCGCCGGTCTACTGGAAGGCCGGGTAACGTATGATAGCCGTTTGGTTGTAGTTATTGTCGCCGGCCTTATATTGGCAGTCATTAACAGCATCATTAAACCAATTATTATTATTTTGTCATTACCGGCCATACTCTTCAGCCTTGGTTTGTTTATGATTGTGATTAATGGTTTAATGGTATTTCTAGTCAGTAAGCTGTATCCGTCGCTGTACGTGAATAATTTCGGTGCGGCAATGCTTGCCGGACTATGCATCGGCTTAGTAAACTATTTAGTGACAACTATTCTGGAGGAACGATGAGCTGGCTTAATTACGTCACAATTGTCTCAGTTATCTTGGTGACAATTTTGATCCTGATTCAGACCCGAGGAGCTTCGCTTGGGGCTGGCCTTGGCGGCAGTGGAGAAGTCAATACAATCCGGCGCGGTTCTGACAGAACCCTACATCAAATTACCGTTATTCTGGTTGTAATTTTTGCTCTTTCTTTAATACTCGGGATTATTTCTTAAAATTCCTTATGCAACAGGTTAAAAGGTGGTGGGCCGTACGTGATAGATAGAAAGATTAAGTTAAAGTGGCGCCGACGTTATCGCCACAGTCGTCAGCAGGTGCAAGGTATGGGGCAGCATGCCGAAGAGCACTTGGAGCGGCATTTTTTTAAAAGATTGAATCAGTTATGGGATGTGCGTCGTTTTATCATTGCGTGGTTACTGCTGGTCGTATTGCTGATTGGCGGGTTGGTTTTACAAATAAGAAACCTCAGCCATTATTATCAAAAATCACAACCGACGCCAGGCGGTATCTATACAGAAGGAATATTAGGTAGTTTTACAAATGCTAATCCACTGTATGCTTCAAGCACAGTTGACGTAGCCGTTTCGCATCTGGTTTTTGCCGGATTGTTCAAGACGGACAGCCATAACCGTCTAGTTGGAGATTTGGCTGACAGGTATGATGTTGATAATCGCGGCATAGTCTACACGGTACATTTAAGGCCCAATTTGTTGTGGCAAGACGGTCGTCCCCTCACCAGTGCAGATGTAGCCTTCACCTACCAAGTAATCCAGAATCCAGACGCTCAATCACCACTGCATGACAGTTGGCAAAATATCACTATAAAAGCGTTAGATCCGCAAACCATTAGCTTTACGCTGCCTACGGCGCTAGGCTCATTCATCTATAGTCTGACCACCGGTATCGTGCCTCAGCATGTACTTGACGGCCGGCCGATGACTCAATTGCGTTCAGTACCGTTTAATAATGCGCACCCGATAGGTGCCGGTCCTTTCCAGTGGCAGAATATAGAAGTAGTCGGTACAACGCCTGAGACCAGGGAGGAACGCATCGGTCTTGTGCCCTTTGTTCAATATCATGACGGGGCACCAAAATTAAGCAACTTTATTATCCGGGCATTCCATGATGAAAAACGACTGGTCAAGAGTTTTCAGGATGATGAACTTACTGCCATGGCTGGTATAAATGCCGTACCCGAAGCATTAAAGACTAATAAAAACGTGGTTGAGTATGATGTGCCATTGACCAGTGCAGTGTTTGTTTTCTTTAAAACCTCACAAGAAGTCTTGCAAGACGTCAAAGTACGTAGAGCACTAGTATTGGCCGCCAATACAGCTGACGTTATTAACGGCTTAGGCTATCCGGTTATTACAGTGCGCGGTCCTTTATTGTCGAGCCAAGTCGGGTTTGATAAATCGCTTGCACAACCTGCTCAAAACATAAGTGAGGCTAGTAAACTATTAGATGATGCCGGCTGGCATCAAGATAATGGCGGCATTCGTACCAAAGCCGGCAAGCCTTTAACCTTTCGGCTATATTCGCAGAATACCAGTGAATATACTTATGTTACGCAAGTTCTGCAGAAGCAATGGCGTGCGGTCGGCGTTGATATACAGGTTTACTTGCAGGACAGCAGTGATATGCAAAGTGTCCTTGCCTTTCATAACTATGATGCCTTGTTGTATGGTGTTGCGCTCGGAATCGATCCAGACGAATTTGCCTATTGGCATAGCTCGCAAGCCGATTTGCGTGCCAATAACCGGCTAAACTTCTCAGAATATCGCTCTAACGTAGCTGATAAAAGCCTTGAAGCTGGTCGCTCTCGGTCTGATGCATCCCTGCGAAGCGTTAAATATAAACCCTTTTTGCAAGCTTGGCGGGATGATGCACCTGGGTTAGCGCTTTATCAACCCCGCTTTTTATATCTAACTCATGGCAAAATCTTTGGTTTTGAACCCACCACTATGAATGCCGATGTCGACCGCTACGCTAATATTCAGAACTGGATGATTAAACAGACTAAAGTCTACCAATAGCTTCGTCGGTACATGTATACTAAAATAACCTCTGTTGTGCGCGAGTGGCGGAATTGGTAGACGCGCTAGCTTCAGGAGCTAGTGGACTTCGGTTCATGGAGGTTCAAGTCCTCTCTCGCGCACCAGACTTACATACATCGGTATGCTATATTAGCTAAGTATTATTAACTCTTATAACTGTGGGATTTATCGATTAATGAGTAAAGTCGCACACTACCTTCAAGAACATCTACTTGGCGAAGTCCTTACTAGTCCAGAAGCGCGCAAACATTTTTCTACCGACGGCAGTATACTAACGCTTACTCCTTCTGTTGTCGCCTATCCTCGTAATGAAAATGATGTTCGTAAAACAGCTCGATTTGCCTGGCAATTAGCCGAGCGAGGCCGCGTTGTTCCTATTACGGCGCGAGGTCTCGGAACAGATCAAAGTGGAGCAGCCATCGGCGAGGGTATATTGATGGTTTTTCCAGCCCACCTGAATCGAATCCTGGAATTTGACAGCAAATCGGGCATGGTTACGGTAGAACCGGGCATAACTTATGGTAAATTACAACAAACACTGCATACCCACGGTCGTTTTTTGCCGCCTTTTCCAGCTTCCCTCGAGTACAGCACCATTGGCGGGGCTATCGCTAACAACGGAGCCGGTGAAAAGACTATAAAGTATGGTTGCACGCGTGATTATGTTAAAAGTTTGCGTGTGGTACTTGCTAACGGAGAGGTTATTGAAACTTCTCGGTTGAGCAAACGCGATCTCAGTAAGAAACTTGGCTTGTCCAGTTTTGAGGGCGAAATATATCGGACGCTTGATAAATTACTAGAAGAAAATGAAGCAGCCTTAAAAAGTTCGATGTTAGGCAGCGTGACCAAGAATGCTACAGGCTATGATGTTTGGAATATACGGCGCAAAGACGGCTCGTTTGATCTAACTCCTCTATTTGTAGGTTCTCAAGGCACCCTTGGCATCGTAACGGAAGCTACACTAACCACAGAGCCATATAGCCCTAACACCACATTAATTGCCGCCTTCTTTGATGACATACAGGTGGCTGAAGAATTACTAACTGAAATACGAAGTTTGCCGGATATACCAAGTGCTATAGAGGTGGTTGACGAGCACGTGCTGCAATTTATTGAGCAGCACAACCCTAACTTTATCAAGGGTATTATTAACAAGCCTTATCCTAAATTGTTCATGCTGATTGAGTTTGATGACGCTAACATTCGTAACCAGAAGCGGCTAGCTAAAAAGGTAACCAAAATGTTGCAACAGTACAGCGTAAATTATAGTGTTGAAAGTGAGGAACAGGCCAAAGAGCAGCTCTGGAAGGTTAGACAGGCCATTTCAACACTACTATCGCACTCCGAAGGTAACGCTAAGGCTCTGCCGCTCATTGAGGATGGTACTGTGCCGGTAGATCACTTTCGAGAGTATATCAGTGGTATTTATGCGCTTCTGGCAAAACATCATTTACGACCAGCCGTGTGGGGCCATGCCGGCAATGCAAACTTGCATTTGCAACCGTATCTTGACTTGAGCCAGGTCGGTGATCGCCAAAAGGTATTCCGGCTAATTGATGACTACTACAAATTTATTATTAGCTTAGGCGGTAGTACTAGCGGTGAGCATAATGATGGCCGCATACGGGCACCCTACTTATCGGCTCTTTATGGAGAAAAAATTTATGAATTATTCCGTAAAGTAAAACATATTTTTGACCCTTATAACACCCTGAACCCTGGCGTCAAAATTGACGTTAAAACAGAAGATATTAAACCACTGCTTAGGCATGAATTTTCAATGGGGCAGTGGTACGATCACTTGCCACGAAGTTAGAATGAACGAGAATCTTTTTTTCAACATTGCTGGTGCCATTGGTGCTAGCTGTCTTTTGTTTGGTTTTTATCGCATCAGCATTGGCAAGTGGGTAAATAAATCGTTTTGGTATGAACTGGACAATCTTGTGGGCGCAGTACTGCTTATAATTTATCAATGGCATTTACACGCTTATATAAGCGTGACGCTAAACCTTATATGGGCAACTGTTGCCTTTAAGGGAATTACTTCGTTTGCTGAGCGTTATCGTGATCAACACGAAAACCATCAGAAGCCTTGAGTTTTCGGTCTAAAACACTTAAGATAACCCCGCGACGCGCGGACGTGGCGGAATTGGTAGACGCGCAGCCTTGAGGTGGCTGTGCCGCAAGGCGTGGAGGTTCAAGTCCTCTCGTCCGCACCACGTCAGACCTAACATCAGCCCTGCTGGAAAATTTGGCAACTAAGTGACCAAATTTTAGCAGGGCCTTGTGTTGTTCTTCCTCCCCCGTTTTGCGAATCCTCTCGCAAAACGGTAAAATGAGCGCTGTCCATTCTCACCATATCAGGGCGATTAGCTCAGTTGGCTAGAGCACCTCGTTTACACCGAGGGGGTCGTAGGTTCGAGTCCTTCATCGCCCACCAGTACTTTAAAATGGCGCTTTAGCTCAGTTGGTAGAGCAGAGGCTTGAAGAGCCTTGTGTCCTCGGTTCGAGCCCGAGAGGCGCCACCATGCGGATTTAGCTCAGTTGTTTAGAGCGCGTCCTTGCCAAGGACGAGGCCGCGGGTTAGAGTCCCGCAATCCGCACCAAATTGAATTATGTCTGATTATATTGTAAACTATTACAAATTATGAGTGATATAAATCCAGAACTAGCTGTTTCACGGCAGGACTTCTTAAGCGATAGAATGGTAATAGAGAAGAGTTTAATAGCTCAAGGATATACTTTTGCAGGCAATATAGTTCCTCCGAGAATATCTGGTATTTCATACGAGGAACAAGAGCGAACTATCGCTGAGAGTGCGGGAACTGAAGGCTTGGAAGTTATTGGGGATGTTATGAGTACATATGACTCCGACCCTGAATTGCGTGAGCTAAGAGTCGTGTTTGATTATGCAGCAGTATACGCTCCTCCCAAGGCGACTTAACTATTTTTAATCTTGGTAGCTGATAGCTTCTTTTTTATTTTGCTCATGCTTGCATATAGCACTTGGAGCAAGCACAATAATTCTATTAACCGAGGGGAACAATAATGCCAATCTATAGTCCAATGAACAGCCCAGAGCAAAATCTTGCTGTGCTAGCCGAAAATCCATATCCAGGGCGGCTTCTAGTGGTAGGCTTTTCAGGTGTTATGGCGGTCCAGGCATATGCTGTAGAAGGTCGTAGCGAAGGCTCTCGTAATAGAAGATTAGTGATTGAAGATAATGTTGTAAGCACAGAAGTGGCTGATCCTTCGCTACCTGTTGGCGACCCGGAGCTTACCATTTACGATGCCATGAGAAGAGTTGGTGATGTTCATGTAGTGACTAACGGCAACCAAACGGACAGAATTATTAGATATATACGAGCTGGTAAAACTTTTGCCGACGCAATGTATGCAACAACATACGAACCTGATGAGCCTAACTACACACCTCGCATAAGTGGATTTCATCATTTTGACCCAGACGAAGGTCAACCATACTTTGGTATATCTGTCATTAGTAGAGGACACGATGGGCGTTACGGCTTTCGTCCATACCGCAAGCTGTACACTGACCAGTCTCCTGAACTAGACTTTGATCCATTGGATGTTGAAGAAATGGGCTTCGCAGTGCACACCTATAAAGGTAACGGCGACCCGCTGCCTTCTTTTGGTGAGCTGCCATTTAGAGTACCAGTTGTAGGCTCAGCAGAAGAGATGGCAGGAATGCTTTGGGAGAACCTGGACAGAGATAACCGAGTTGCAGTTGCTGCAAAAACATTTACCCCAGAAGGCACTGTAGATATACGGATAATCAATAGACACGAATAGCAAAACACCCATTGTTTTATTTTGCTCATGCTTGTGAATTGAAAATCCTAGTGAGATAATTTCCTTACCTAAGGAGGCGTGACTATGCAATGGGCTGAAGTAGAAGGTGGATTAGTAGATGCTACTCCTGTGCTTCGAGGAGTCATAGATCAACAGACAGGGGCTTACATAGCCTCTAATACTGACTTAGTAACAGAAGTTCATACTTCAGTAGCGGATGTAGCAATAGGAGCATACAAAGCAGGCATTGCAGCCATGGCGGCAGCTACAAGGATTTACGATAGATCAGAATATGCAGAGGCACGTCTACTCTTTCGTGCAGATCTTGCAGCTCTTGACCTTTATGATCGAGACCGCCTAACTACACACTCGGCAGAAGTGACCGCCTTATTAGACACTACCCCTTCTTTTGTACCTTTTGATCCATCAAAATGCACACCAGAAGGTGGCTTCACTGATGAACAGAGAGAAGACTGGGCAAGTTTAGACGAAAGCTTGATAGAAAACTTTAAGGTTTGCGATGATAATGCTTGGGGAGCAGTTGCGGCAGAGATGGGTTTTAGATATGGTCGGCATTTACAGAGTGAAGGTGTAACAGGTGAAGAGTTGCTAAATCGGGTAAAAGCCTTTGAGGTAAAACAAGGGATAATTATTCGATCATCACTTACAAATGATACATTGCGACAACCCGATCAGGATGACCATGCTTATGCACACTACGTTGAACAATTGTCTGTGGCTTGTGTGCCTGTTTGGAAAGCTCTTAGTATAAGACGCTAATTATTAGGTTGGACGCCGTAGTGTAACTCCCGTCTCTTACTTAAGTAGCAACCATTCCTGCTATGGCACTTCTAAAATACTCCTCCAACGAGTAATCTCATCCCTAATAAGGTGTAAGTTTTTACCCACGTAGTGCACCATATCTGTTATACCAAATGTGTCGTTTACACCCAAAGCGGTGTTTTTGTTATTATGTATTTATGAAAGCTAAGGTGTTTATCTTCCACGGAACCGAAGGTCATCCGCAAGAGAACTGGTTCCCTTGGATGAAAAAGGAATTAGAAGCAAAGGGTTGCGTAGTTACTGTCCCGCAATTTCCATCCCCTCCTGTATTAGCGGCAAAAGTTTCAGAGTGGTTTGAGGTTTTCCATCAGTACATGGATAGCTTGGATGGAGATACTATTATCATCGGGCATAGTTTGGGCGGGGTATTTACACTTAGAGTATTAGAAAAGCTTAAACAACCAATAAAGGCTACGTTCTTTGTTGGTGCGCCCGTTGGGGTCAGGCCAATTTTAAACTATGATCGTGATGTTGCTTTTAGCGGCTTTGACTTTGACTGGGAAACAATCAAGAAAAACGCTGCACACTTTGTTGTGTTTCAATCTGATGATGATCCGTATGTTAGTTTGGGTAACGGAGAAGAACTTGCTAAACAGCTTGGAGTAAAACTAAGCTTTGTTCCAAATGCAGGACACTTTAATCAACGGGCAGGATATACAGAGTTTGAGAGCCTCAGAGATAAGGTTACCAAAGTCTTGTAATGATAGTGATAGCATCCTTCCACACACGCTTGAAAACATTGCGCGGTATAAAGCATTTGTCGGTCAATATGGCTCGTAACTCTTAGCATAACGAGTTTTAGTGTACAATTGCATTAGAAAAGTAAGGGGGAAGTATGTGGTATTTATTAGGACTAATTCTTTGGATAATTCTGGCTTTTTGGCCAGCCATGGTGGCGCATCGCAAAGGCTATAGTTTTATTTTATTCTTCTTGATCAGTCTACCGTTATTCTGGATTACTTTAATAGCCGTCTATCTAATTAAAGACAAAAATCAAACCGCCGCCGACCGGGTAGCCGATCAGGCAGCCGAAAAAGCTCTTGAGCGGGAGGAAAGCAAAGAATGAGAAAGATAGTTGTTTTAACTTTTGTTTCACTTGACGGAGTTATGCAAGCACCAGGTGGCTCAGATGAGGATAGAGCCGAGGGCTTTAAGTATGGCGGCTGGACCTTCCCCTATTTTGACGAAGCCGCAGGGCAGGAAATGGGCAAGCAGATAAGCGGGTCTTTTGACCTCCTGCTGGGGCGCAAGACCTATGACATCTTTGCTCCGTATTGGCCGCAGCAGGACCCAAAAGCTAATCCGGTTGCCGGCCCCTTCAACAAGGCCAAGAAGTATGTGGTGTCACATGGCTCGCCGAAACTTATTTGGGATAATAGCGAGCTTATTAACGGGGATGTAGCTACCAAGCTAAAGGAACTGAAAGCGCAGACCGGCCCGATATTGCAGGTGCATGGAAGCAGTAAGCTTGCCCAAACGTTGCTGCAAAACGATCTGGTAGATGAACTATGGCTAAAGACGTTCCCTGTTGTATTGGGTAAGGGCAAGCGCCTATTTGATGACAATGCCGTCCCTCACACTTGGGAAATGACGTATTCTAATGTTACGCCAAGTGGTGTTATCTTCGCCAACTATAAAAGAGCTGGTAAAGTTAAAACCGGCTCTTTTGTATAAGCTAACCATTTTTAGAGTTTAATTTTATTAAGACAAAGAATTAAAGGGAGGAGCTTAGATAAGCTATCTCCGCGTGTTGGGTACTTTTAGCTCAAAGTCTATTGGCAGGTTGTAGGCATCGGCTCGCGTAACGCCGCTTATCATTAGTGCCCTGTCGGTAAAATTTCTAACATCTTTCAATCGAAACTTGCCGTCTTTACCTTTTGGAAAACCTATTCGTGCCATTTGTCTTACGGCAGCTTCTTCTGGAGTAAGACCTGGCGTAAGTTTAACGATATGATACTCAATGGCAGGTGCGGGTGTTTCCTGAGCGGATGGGTTGCCTGGTGTTTTTGTTGCAGCATCGTCACTTGGAGCGGTGGCCTCAGGAATTGTTGTGGCAGTTGGTAGTGGTATGGTTGAAAGAGTCTCCGGTGCAGGTGAAGCAGCGGTTGGGCGAGGGGTTCGCGATGCTTGTTCTTCTCCGTTATTATTAGATCTTATGCCAGCATAAAGTGCGAGACTTAAGAGTGCTACACCTCCCACTGTTTTTCCTATGCTTCTTCGGTCGCCATACTTAACTTCATACACATATTGCTCTCGACGTTTTTTAAATGAGCTAATTTTATTTTGTAACCCCTGTGGTATGTGAGACTCGATTCTTGCTCGCAGACCACGAGGTTGCTTGTTATTGTCTTTATCAGAATGAACCAAGTTGCTTAGCTTGGTTGCGTATACCTTAATTGCTGATCTGATGGGCTTTTTGGCATGAAGCGGCTTGGCATGGTGCTCAATCGGCTGGTAAGGGTTAAGCTTTTGCCTATTGATGGCGTGGGCTGGTTTACGAGGAGTAAAAGTGGCCTTTACTGCGGCAAAGGCAACAGCCAAACGGCGTCGCTTTTTGGTAGACTTTGGTGGTAGCACTGATTCAGGCTGACCATCTGCCTTATTTAGATTACCAGCTTTTCCGAGGACTTCTTGGCCCATTCCTGCTGCAACTGGGGCGGGCTTCGGTTCGGTTGTAAATGGTTCAACTTGTTCAGCTGGACGCAACAGAGGGCGATCTCTTATGAGTGGTGTGTGCGAAGGAGATAGCCCCTTTTCTGGTATACGCGGAACGGTTACAGCCACCGCGACGGGTGGCACATATTCTTCTGCAACTACCGGTATTGGATTATTTTCCCGCCCAGGCTTTATAAGGGAGCTATATCTACTTACTACTACTTCATTACATTCTTCAAAAGTACCCTCACCTAATTTAACGAGAGCTTCAGTCATTAGCCGCATTCGTTCGCCTACTTCAGCTTCTTGCCCAGTTATAAGGCGGTCATCGATTGCACGCCGACGCATCTTATTTAAGGCGTCTATCGCCGTTAGGATATCACTATGGACAACATATGCGTATACTTCGTTATCATCTTCGAGAGGGACAACATCTTGTGGTTTCGGTGGTTCAAGGTTTCGACGACCGGCTACTGGGGGCTTTCTTACATGAGCAGAAGAACTTTCCTCATCGCCCGGGGCATTGCTGTGGTTTTGCAGACCAGCTATTTGGCAAAACTCGGGATGGTTATCAATAAAACTTGCTACTTCACCAGCGTACACTGAGAAGTCCGCCATCCGATCTCCTAAGGAAGCATCAAAGAGGTCTAGAATAGAATCAATAGCCGCAACACGTTCAGGGCTATCAGCGGCTTGATCTCGTAATCCACCTTCGCTCATGAAATCACTAAGTCGTTGATCAAGTTCGTAAGCGGCCTGTGCTGGATGCATGACCCAACTTTCAAGGTCAAGCATAGATTCACCCGAGGGGTCTCGTACTACATGAAGGTCCGCCATAATTACAATCTACTTAACCTTAATATTACTCTAATTGCAAGTTTATTGTTATATTGCAAAATGAGAAGAACTATGAAAATTCCGGCATTTTAATCCCCGAACCGCTTCTATAATGGTTTTTGTCGTTAATAACGAGGAGTTCTAAAGCAGGCGAGTTATCAAGAGAATCTATCCTGGGGCCAATTCAGCCAGTGATAAGAGTGGCCCAAGCTATCGGTAGTAGAGCAACACAGCTATACGCTGAAGCTTACAACAGCGGCCGTGAATTTATTGGCGTGTTTTCTGGGTCACAAGATTTTGTGACAGATCTCATTGAACGAAAGAGCAATGAAGAAGCTAGACTAGACGCCATGTTGCTGGCGATGGAAGCACGGGTGGGGGCAGTAGATTCCGAACACGAGGCAATAACGTCTCTGTGCAAACGAGCTCTTGCGCTTAGGCATGATGGCACCGAAGACAGTAAACTACGACTGAAACAGACTGTAGAGATTGTGTACTCCAGACCGGGCCGGCCGTTTGCTGGGCTTGGTCTTACTGAAGTTGAAGTCACGACATTGAATGAGGCTTTACTTTTCTGAGGTCATTGTAGCTGACAAAATGTTTGACAAAATTCAATAAAAGTAGTATTGTTGATATGATATATAAGTTTAGGTATGTATTACATGGGCAAGTTAGCTTTTAGAATAAAACAGTTGATAGCTGCAACAGCGATACTTGTTGTTGCCGGATTTATATTAGCTGTACCTACGGCGGAAGCTAAATCTAATATTCAAGCCAAGCTAAGGCCTGGTACCGAAACGGCTACCTGTCTCGCGCGCTGGGGTTGCGTTAGTCGTTCAACTGGAAACGATGCAGTTGTTGATGTTAAAACTATCAATACATCGAAGCTTAATTCTATACAAATAACTATAAAGATGAATCCAGGAAATGGGCTAAGCCCAAGTGATGGTAAACCTGTTCCTCATAAAGCCGAAGGTTTGTTCATAACAGACGATAAAGGAAACTTCCTATTCGGGCACTTTAATCCAGGCTCTCAAGACGAGGACCAGGTTGTTGCGACAATTACAGACACGGCGTTTCTGCAGAAGGCTAAGGATAACAAGCAAACAACCCTTCATATTTCTGACGACACCGGACATAAGTCCAATAATCTCCAAAATGCTAACCAAATCAAAGTAGCCGAAGTTAAAATTGCACTTAACACTACTAAACCTAAAGCTACTTCGTTCAACTTTTACGATCTATCAACCTTCCGCAAAACACGAAAATAGAAAAGTTAATTAAAGGCCAACGCTACAATTAACTTTTCCTTCGCCAACTAGCGTAAGCTATAATTATTCCGTCTTTTCAAATCAAGGCGCGTTGGCCGAGAAGTTAGGCATGGGTCTGCAAAACCCAGTAGACGGGAGCATTACCCGTACGCGCCTCCAAGGGCGAGTGGCGGAATTGGTATACGCGACGGACTTAAAATCCGTTGGCTGAATAAGCCTTGTGGGTTCAAGTCCCACCTCGCCCACCACGTCAGAACTAACAGCGGCCCCGTTTGAAATTTGCACGAACTAGTAGTGCAAATTTAACGGGGCTTTGTGTTGTTCTTCCTTTCCACAAGTTGAATCCTCTCAACTTGTGGTTTGTCAGCTTTTTGTACGCTTCAGTGATATAATTAAAGGGTAATTTAGGGGGTAATCAGATGCCGATTGTAATAGTGTTGGTCATTTTAGGTCTGCTTCTAGTGGCTGGTGTTGTCATGTATAACGGTTTAGTGCGTACCAACGTACGGGTTGATGAAGCCTGGAGCGATATTACGGTCCAGCTGAAGAGACGGGCCGACCTTATCCCAAATCTCGTTAATACTGTTAAAGGGTATGCGGCGCATGAAAAACAAGTTTTTGAAGATGTAACTGCAGCACGCGCCAAGACGCTTAGTGCGCAAGGTCCAGCTGATGCCGGCAAGGCAGAGAACCAGTTCCAAGCGGCCTTAAAAAGTCTATTTGCGGTTGCCGAGGCTTACCCTGACCTAAAAGCTAGCGATAATTTTAAAGAACTGCAGGCTGAATTAGTTGATACAGAGGACAAAATCCAGGCTTCCAGACGGTTCTATAATGGTTCAGCCCGTGATCTTAATACCAAAATCAAAGTTTTCCCGACTAGTATCTTTGCCGGAATGCTTGGCTTCAAAACGCGCGAGTTTTTTGAAGTCGGCGAGAATGAACAAGCTGCCATTGCACAACCAACAGATGTAAAATTTTAAGAGTGATGCCAGTACATAAGAGCAGACTGGAGTAGTTCTTTGTATAGCGCCATTGCAAGCAATAAACGCAAGACCGCACTAATCATGTTGCTATTTGTTGTCTTTGTCGGCTTAGTTGGTTGGATTTTTGCTGGCTATAGTGGCAATACATCCATAACTCCCTTCATAATAGTAGGGGCTCTAGTGTATGTACTTATTAGCTATTTTACCGGCAGCAAGCTGGCTTTAGCGGTAAACCAAGCCCATCCGATTGCTAAGCGTGATAACCCTCGCTTATACCGAATTGTGGAGAATCTAGCCATTACTGACGGCCTGCCTACGCCTGAGGTTTACATCATGAATGATCCGGCGCCTAACGCGTTTGCGACCGGCCGCGACCCTCGACACTCGTCCGTGGCTGTCACTAGCGGGTTGCTTGAAATCATGGACGATAAGGAGCTAGAGGGTGTTATAGCGCACGAGATGGGACATGTTAAGAATTATGACATCAGAGTTGCCATGATAGCTTTTGCATTGGTAGCAATCGTCAGTCTGTTTGCCGATATCATGCTCAGAATGACCTGGTTTCGAAATAACGACGACAATGATAATAACCAGCTTTTTTTCTTTTTAGGCATAGCTGCCGCCATAATTGCGCCAATTGTCGCTACATTTATTCAGTTGGCTGTTTCCAGACAACGCGAATACCTGGCAGATGCTACCGGTGCTCTGACTACTCGTTATCCAGAAGGTCTGGAAAGCGCCTTAGCTAAAATTGAGCGCGTTGGTAGCACGATGAAGCGACAGAACGCTTCGACAGCACACCTGTTTTTCGCCAATCCGCTTAAGGGGGGGCACAGCCTGGCGAATTTATTCAGTACCCACCCGCCAATCAAAGATCGCATTGCCCGATTACAACAAATGGAACAACATGCCTAAAAAACAAAAACCTGCCAAGCGTTCAGCGTCTAAAGCGACAGTCAATAAAACCCGTCGCCTATCAACTCCGAAACATCGAACACTACGCATCAGCAAGCATGTAAAACAGAAGCCAACGGCCAAATTGCCCAGTTCAATAGCGTTATTAAAGAAGGCTCTGCGGCGTTTACTAGTAGATTGGCGATTGTTTGGAGGCATCGTGCTTATTTATGGCTTATTGACCGTAATCTTAGTAAGAGGACTTGGCACCAGTACAAACCTAAGCGATCTAAAGGGAAGTCTGCACGGTCTATTTAATGGTCGCTTGGCTGAACTAACCACTGGTTTCACACTTTTTGGTGCTCTGCTTAGTACGGCCGGGAATAATGGGACGCCAACTGCGGGCGTATATCAGTCGGTATTGATGGTAGTAATAAGCTTGGCTCTCATCTGGACCTTACGTCAGCGGCAAGCCGGCAATAAGATTAAGGTGCGTGATGGCTTTTACATGGGAATGTATCCTCTTATACCTTTTGTGCTTGTGCTGCTGGTCATAGGGGTGCAGTTACTACCTTTTGCAGCCGGCGGCATGCTATATAACATAGTCATCGGCAACGGTATTGCGGTGACGGGTGTTGAAAAGGTCGCTTGGGGACTGCTTTTCTTTCTACTTGCCTTAGCGTCACTGTTTATGCTTGCTTCTTCGCTCTTTGGTCTCTATATAGTGACGCTGCCTGACATGACGCCGCTTAAAGCGTTGCGCTCAGCGCGTGAATTGGTGCGCTTTCGTCGCTGGACGGTGCTGAGAAAAATCATACTTTTGCCCATCATGCTCTTATTAATCGCCGCCATTGTAATGCTGCCGTTGGTTTTATGGCTAACCCCAATTGCGGTGTGGACATTCTTTCTATGCACCATGGCATCGCTGGCCATAGTGCATGCCTATATGTATACCTTATATAGAGAACTGCTATGAACCAGCCTAAGAAAAGAGCCGAAGAGTTACGCAAACTGCTGAATAACTACGCGCATGAATACTATGTTCTCGATAAGCCGACTGTTTCGGATGCTGTTTATGACGGACTGATGCAAGAACTTAAGCAAATTGAAGAAAAATACCCACGGCTTATAACCGCAGATTCGCCAACCCAACGGATCGGTGGTGAACCAAGCAAAGGTTTCGAAAAGTTTACGCACTCTCAGCGGATGATGAGTTTATTAGATTGCTTTAGCGACGAAGAAGCCAAAGCCTGGCTGGAGCGGATTACTAAACTAGACTCACGCGTCCAATCATCTGACTTCTGGGTAGATTCTAAAAAGGACGGTCTAGCCTGTGCTTTGCACTATCAAGATGGCCTATTAGTGCGGGCGGTTACTCGGGGCGACGGCACAGTCGGCGAGGTTGTAACAAGTAATGTGCGCACTATGCCGAGCGTGCCCCTAAAACTGCATGGCGGAAGTGCCTTTACTAAAGGACGCACTGAAATCCGGGGTGAGCTGATTATGCGTAAAAAACAATTCGAAGCCCTTAACAAACAGCGTGAGACTGCCGGGTTGCCGATTTTTGCCAATCCGCGCAATCTGGCGGCTGGCACCATTCGGCAGCTTGACCCTAAGCTGGTTGCGGGCAGGCCCTTAGAGTTTCATGGCTATGACCTTCTTCGCGACGATGCTAATGACGTACCGCGCAATAGTTTTGCCTACCAACAGATGGCTGAGCTCGGCTTTATTGTTGATAAAGAGGCACATGCAGAAGTAAACTTCAAAGCCGTGTTACTCTATGCCAAAAAATTTGAAGGGTTACGGCATGATTTGGCTTATCATACTGATGGCTTAGTAGTTAAGATTGATGACCGCCGTTTGCAGGCTACGCTCGGTAGCGTAGGCAAAAATCCCCGCGGCGCGATTGCCTATAAATATCCGGCTGAAGAAGCTACTACAAGAGTAAAGGATATAGTTATTAGTATTGGCCGCACCGGTGCAGCTACACCGGTGGCTGTTTTTGACCCGGTTATTGTGGCCGGTACTACCGTACAGCACGCTAGCCTGCATAATGCTGATGAAATTGCCCGCAAGGATGTGCGGGTTGGTGATACGGTTGTCATTTACAAAGCTGGCGACATTATTCCTCAAGTTAACCATGTTATTAAAGACTTGCGGCCAAAATCCGCCAAATCATTTGATATAGAAGCCGAGCTGAAGCGGCAGTACCCAGAGCTTAATTTTGTACGTCCTCAAGGCGAAGCGGTCTACCGTGTTAAAGGAGCAACCCGATCGGTGTTGCTTAAGCAGGCTTTAATACATTTTGCCAGCAAAGGGGCGTTAGATATTGATACGCTCGGCGAAAAAAACGTTGAGGCGTTAGTCAATGCCAAGCTTGTCCATGATTTGGCTGATATTTATACGCTTACGAGTGAGCAGGTCATTTCCTTGGAGCGGTTTGCGGACATATCGGCCGAGAAATTAGTCAAAGCTATTCAGGTAAAAAAACATCCCGAGCTGCCGCGGTTTATTTATGGGCTGGGAATTCGCCACGTGGGTACCCAAACGGCAATTGATTTAGCCGAAAATTTTTCATCATTAGAGGGACTTGCTGAGGCCCCGCTTGAGGAACTCGAGGCCGTAGAAGGTGTCGGTGATGTTGTGGCCGAATCAATCTTTGGCTGGTTTGCCGACTCAGACAACCAGACATTACTGAGTAAGTTTAAAGAGCTGGCTGTTCAGCCAACTTATCGGTCGCATGCTGATGGCAAACTGGCAGGTAAAACTTTTGTTATTACTGGTTCGCTTGAATCAATGAGTCGAGACGAAGCGGCCGATAAAATAAGAGCACTAGGCGGAACATTCCAGACAAGTGTAGGCAAGGATACCGATTACCTGGTGGTAGGCGCTAATGTGGGCGAAAGCAAGCTTACCAAGGCTCGCAAGCTTGGAACTAAGCAAATTACTGAAGAGGATCTCCTTAAGCTTACAAGGGAATAGTGACAGATATAGACAATTGTGGTAGAATAATTTTCTATGATTGATTTTATACTTATGGAGGAAGAGGTACCTTGCGGTCTTTTTTATGGTTACGATTTTGCAACTATTGATCAATTGCTTGAACTTGGAGATGGATATGGTCTTCCGCAAGGTCGCCTTGCTACAGTTGGCTACACTGTGGATGCAAACGACTTTGAGGTTACCCTCAGGACTGCCAGAGAAGAGCACGAAGTTAAAGCTAGTGCCGAGGTTAAATCAGACGGACGCTGGTTTGCGGTTGTTGAGCTAGCAAAACCCTTAGTCCATGGTATATGCCAGGTTGAGATAATTTCATCTAAAGCACCAATTCCGCCCGATCAATATGTCGGAGTCAATCAATTGCATTATGTTTTACCCGCTCCAGATTTAATATCGAGACATGACACGCTGCCACCCGATATTACTGGATTACTAGAAACACCCGTTGAAGGTTTCCATATTGCACGAATAGAGTCTGGAGCCGATACACATATTAAGATTCGCGATCACTCAGCCATGGATTTAATGCTTCATCAGATTGGCGAAGTGGCATGGCAGCATGGTTCCTAGCATAGATTGACAAAACGTTGAAAACATTTATGCTTAATAGTATCTCGTGCGCATGCGGCGCGTGAAAACAAAAACACGAAAACAAAATGGGTGGCACCGCCGCTTGGTGGGCGCGCACGTCGCAAGAAACTTCAACCCCGCCTAAAATTTGCGCAACCAAGTGGCACAAATTTGGCGGGGTCTTGCGTTGTTGCTCCTTTCCGTTTGGCGAATCCTCTCGCCAAACGGTTCTCTAAGGGGTGGTTTTGCTATAATAACTAGGATAAAATGGGGTGTTAGCTCATCTGGTAGAGCGCGGCATTCGCATTGCCGAGGTGACCGGTTCAAGTCCGGTACACTCCACCACGATCGTACATACGTTCGATAATAACAGAGGTAAACCCGTCACTAGTGGCGGGTATTTTTGTGCCTATCGACTCAACTTGTTGTTAGCTCACCCCTGTTTATGTGGTTTGAAGTCCGATCAGTTCTCTTGACAGGATTCAAACTAACGTTTCTGGTATATTGCTATGATGCTGTATCTAGAAAGGTTTAGGCGGTATGTTTTGCTTCAGCTTTACTTGGTTCGGAGTAGATAGCTGGCCATTGAACCACCAGAAATCCTCACATTCAGCTGCGACCCACGACCAATAGGCATTTGCATCATAGGAATCCATGATTATGGTTGAGCCTTGTTTTATTAGTACATGTATTCCAGCCCAACGACTGTAACCACAAAGTAATTTCCAAGCATCGAAGTCTACATTTCCGTTTACAGGCATTCCTGACGTTGGATGGGTAAATAGATACTGACTCTTCATTTCATAGATACGATCTTGAGTTTTGGAGCCATACTGTCCATCTGGTGTCAACCACTTATAGCTATAAGGGAAGCCGTTCTGCGGCTGATGCCCCGCTAGATAGTTAGCTAAATATTGAACCTCCCTAACGCACGGCCCAGTCGTACCATAACCAAACCATTGGTGACTGCAAGCATTGACATCGTACGCGTAGCTCTTATATAGATAGACTCCTCCACCCACTAAGCCAAACACGGCTACAAAGAGCACTAACTGTTTTAGTCTCGAATTTGGTCTTAGCGCACGTCCTAACCTCCCTAGTCGACTTTGTTTCTTTTTGCCTGCCATGATTTTTTGTTTTCCGCTTACGGTTTACATTGTTAACAATTGTCCTCTGGTTTGGTTCGTATTGCAAGGAGTTGTCCACAGAGCTATTTAGGTAGCCCTATTACGTGCGTATCCCTGAGCTTGCCCCACTGCTTTCAATACGCGGCAGATGGTTTAGCTCCATTCGTTTATCTGTTATAATCGCATGCGTTCTAAGGGGATATAGCTCAGTTGGCTAGAGCGCTTGCATGGCATGCAAGAGGTCCGCGGTTCGAGCCCGCGTATCTCCACCACATACTGATACAATACTTGCATGGTTAAACAGCGCACACTCAAAAAACGACCGTTTTGGTCAAAAGGGCGGTTGCTAATACTTGCTCTACTTATAGTTGTCATAGGGATTGCCTGTGCCGGAGTTTATTGGCGCCGTATCTACAGCGATCCTCAGCGCACTTTTCAGGATATGCTTAGTCTTAATCTAGAGACAGGTAGTGTTACTCGACATGTTGCACAGGCGAGTGAAGAGGGAACGCTTGATCAAACCACAACGCTTAGCTTAGGTACTCAAAACACTGCTCATACGCTAACTACACTAACTCAGCCAGGGCAAAGCAGTAATGACAAAGTGGTGACTGAAAGCATTGGCACGCTAGAGGCTGACTACTTACGTTACCGCGAGATTACTACTCCTCAAATGAGCGCCAACGGCAAACCAATAAACTTTTCAAATGTGCTGAACGTTTGGGCAAAAGGTGAATCGTCTTCACTCGGTGGACAGTCGGCCGCACAATTATTCAATGAGAGTGTTGTAGGTATCGTGCCCTTTGCCAAACTTAACAGTGAAACGCGAAAACATTTATTGAATACAATAAGGGATAAGGATGTGTACAACACAGATTACGCTAAAGCGGTTTACAAGCTAGAACACGGCCGGCCGGTATATACCTACACTGTCAATGTAAAACCGGCCGCTTACATAGCGATGTTAAAGGAATTTGGCCATGACTTAGGCCTAAAACAACTAGATAATGTTGAGCCGGCGGCTTATGCGCAGAGGCCTGCGCAGCAACTTGAATTTAAGGTAGACGTGTTGTCCAGGCAATTATTAAGCATCAATTATCATGGCGCAAATAGGCAGGAAACCTATTCAGGCTATGGTCTTCAAAAGATTGTGGATATACCTTCAAGCACGATTCCTATAACTGAACTACAAAACCGTCTCCAACAAATTCAGTAATGATTGCTTGCGCGTGTTATAACTCACTGTTAGTATTGTTTTTGCATGGGGTCTCAAAGGTTATACCGGAGAGACTCCACCACGTCGGAACTAATATCAGCCCCGCTTGAAATTTACGCGAACAAGTAACGCAAATTTAGTGGGGCCTTGTATTGTTCCTCCTTTCCCCATGACAAATCCTCTTGTCGTGGGGCCCCTAGGCATCTTGCTAATATCGCGAGAGAAACGGATTATTGTATTTGGGTAAGAAAAATGGTATAATAATGTATTATGCCTGATTCGCCTGAGTACCCTAGGCTTAATCCTAATGCAAATCCTGCTGAAAGAGCAGCTTGGTTGAGGGAAGTCAGTGCACGACTGCTCGACGGAATAGTATTACCTGAAAATGTAAGTTTTAAGGAGACAGTTGCGAGTGATGAAGCTAACAATTTTACCTCTACAGACTCTTCTGGCAAAACACCTGAAACACCCCGTGAATCAGCTGATGATGGGGGATCAGATGTTTCACCGAATGAAGCCGGTGAAACCGTTAAACCACGACCCATTTTATCTTTCGATTTCGAAAAAGAAACCTTTGTACTAGATGATACTGAGCTTGATGTCGATGAGCCTACAGATAAAATATTGCGACTACTATATGCTATGGATCCTGCGGCAACTGCGACAACTAGACAGTTACTAGCCCTGCTGAGCGGAGTTAGTGAAATTAACGACTCCAGCCAACTATTCGAAAAAATAGAAGCAATAAATTCATCTTTTTATAAAGAAAGAGAATTTAATTTAATAAACCTTGAAGTAAGAAAAGCTGGCGAGGAAAGTAATCCAAGAGTAAGGCTTAACCCAGACATTAAATGTCAAAAACTTACTACCGCGAAAGCAAAAAAACTTGGACCCGAGATCTTTGAGCTGCCAAATTAGACTAGTCACGTTAACGGAAGCAATATAAGGTAAAATACTAGGTAAGATGCTTTCTAAACTGAAGAAGCGTTTATATTTTGTAGTCGCCGGCTACTTCGCCTTTTGGGTGCGCTTTTTGTTTGATCTCCCAGGACTCCTCCTTGCCCCAGCGTGAATCCCCTCACGCTGGAGGATATCCCCCCTAAACATCTTTCATTGCTTGCAGAAGAATTAAATAAATGGTTTAATTTGTTGTTAAAGGAACTTATGACACAGCCTGCTGGAGAAAAAGGTGAAAGTCCATTGGATGAAGCTGCTCGTCTTGAGGCTATAGCTCGTCACCTAGCTTACGCTATGGCACATTACACCTCTAGTTGGACTGAGCGTGTGAGCGATATGGATCTTACAACCCTCGAGGAAGATGTAGGATTAGTGAACCAGACAACTCGGACTATACTATCCGTTATCCAGAATGTACGTCAGCTACGCGAAAGAGGAGTGGTAGATCTATCCTTAGCGCAAACAAGAGCTTTCAAGAAAGGCAGCGGTGATAGATTAACGCGTGAGGATTACGGTGAAACAATTCTGCCAGTGGGAACGACCTTTGAAGTTTTGGTAGACAGCCAAGTCCAGTTATTACAATTTGCCGAAAAACATGTCATCGTTGACGGAATAAGGCACCCCCTGAGTCCGCATAAGCTTTTTTTGCTTTCGGTATTTGTTAATAGTCCAGGGGTTCCCTTAACTAAGGCGGATATTTTGGATGCTGGATACTGCCCAAAAGATATTGGCGATTATCAGCGGGGGATTAACTTCAGTTCCACTATTGGTAATTTTTGTTCGGATATGCGTAGGTTGTTCAGCAGGATGTATTGGATAGATGTGGTAGAAACCGATCGGAGCAGTAGGCAGTCTACTTATACCTGGATTTTACCAGCCACACCTGTTAGCTTAAATCAGGGAGAAGAGGAAGCGACCACAAAGACTGCTTTGCGGAGAGCACAACCGAAAACAACAAAAATCGATACGCCAGACGTGGGCGATTTTGTTCGCCAAGGTACTGAGCAAACAGAAGCCCCACCACGCCTAGGCATAAAGGAAGAAACTGGGCTGCATGATAATGATAACGGCGCACTTTTGGAAGCCGATGACGAGATACCTACTGCAGTACCGAGTACAGCGCCAGGAAAAGAAAGTTCGGATACAGCAGCCGTAGAAGAGCACAGCCCCGAAATACAGATACCACCACAATCCCCTGAAATCATTAAACAGTCTTTGAGTATGGTGTATAACTTTATCTCAAAACGTTTTGAGCTTGGGGGGGACGAGCTTGAACTTAACCCACTTGAACAGGAAATATTAAGCTTCTTGTTCGTAATGAAAGCGGGGGACGGAGTTGAGATAGATACGCTTTTTAAATTTATTAAACCTGCCCGAAAATACCTTGAACGCTGTGCGCTATTATCAGCCATCGATATGATTAACAGGCCTTGGCGGTTCGCTGTCAGTCCAGTCATTGTATCTTCTGAAAACGAAGCCTCAAAGAAAGTAACTTATTCACTTAGCACAAGCCTGTCCCGTACTCTGCCCACCCCCTCTCAGATGCAGGCATTATTACAGCCATTTTTAGCCGCACAACGAAGAGCCCATTAACAAGTTTGATAAAAACAGAGAAGAATACGCTAAAATAGTGTATATGCTTCATGCATTTAAGAAGCGCTTGTATTTTGTTGTTGCGAGCTATTTTGCTTTTTGGGCGCGCTTTGTTCTGCGCCGCTGGAAACCGCGCATTATTGTTATTACTGGCTCATCAGGTAAAACAACCTTGTTGCAACTCGTAGAAGCGCAACTTGGTGATAAAGCTATCTATTCGCATCATGCTAATAGCGCCATAGGAATTCCATTTCATATTTTAGGGCTAGAGACGAATATCCTGGACCGCAAACAGTGGCTGAGCCATATTCTCTTAGCTCCTATCAAAGCCTGGCGAAAGCCTCCAACTACAAAATTGTATATTGTTGAAGCTGACAATGATCGTCCGCATGAAGGGGCCTTTTTAGCTGAGCTATTAAAACCAGAGGTAACTATTTGGGTTAGTGTCTATCGTACGCACAGTATGAATTTTGATGCTCTAGTGCAAGGTGGCCGTTTTAAAACACATGAAGAAGCTATTGCACAAGAATTCGGCAATTTTATAGCCCAAACCAAAAAAATGGTAGTAGTTAATGCTGATCAATCTGTTATCAAGCCTCAGCTTTCTCGCGTGCAACCGTCCGCAAAAGTCTTAGAAATTTCTAATAAAGTTGTCAGCGTACATAGGTTAGAAGAGGGGCACACCATCTTCATAGTTAACAATCATACTGTCCAATTGCCCGGCCTGCATCCCAAAGAGTTAGGCGTTAGTATCCAAATGGTTGAAGCGCTGACAAGCTATTTAAATAAAAGCATCGATTCTAATTATCAAAACTTAGTAATGCCTCCTGGACGAAGCAGTGTTTTCGCAGGTAAAAAAGACACGACTATTATTGATAGTACCTACAATACTGGCCTGGGTGCTATGACGGCTTTGCTTGAACTATTTAATACGTATAAGGCTCAGAAAAAGTGGCTAGTGCTGGGTGATATTTTAGAGCAAGGTACCGTTGAAGTTGAAGAACATGAAAAATTAGCTGAAGTGATAGCCCGGATTAAAGCCGAGCGGGTAATTTTGTTAGGCCCGCGTACCCGCAAGCACACTTATCCAATTCTAAAAAAGCAATTATCGACACCGGTAGATAGCTTTGAAAGCCCTAAAGAAGTTCTTGATTTTATTGAGAAAAATTTGCAAGGCGGCGAGACGCTGTTTTTTAAAGGCGGCCGATTCTTAGAGGGAGTGATAGAACAACTACTTAAAGACCCTAGCGATGCTCAACATCTGGTTCGCCGCGAAGCGAACTGGGTAAAGCGACGCCAGCAGTGGGGGCTGCCCCGATGAAAACCATAATCTTGCACGGCTGGGCGTACGATAACACAAAGTGGAAACCGCTAATTGAAGAACTAAAGCGCCGTGGCATCGAGCCAACCATGCCGGACATACCAGTTCTAACCAAAAAAGCAACCGAGCCCTGGTCAATTGAAAACTACATGGCTTGGCTGGGCAAAGAAGTTGGCCAGGCACCCGCAGTACTTATTGGGCACTCAAACGGCGGACGCTTAGCTCTTAATTTTGCAGTTCACTATCCAGAGCGAGTGAGCCATCTTATTCTGATTGATAGTGCTGGTATCCCACGGACTGAATTGAAATCGAAGCTTAAGCGAACTACCTTTAAGATACTTGCCAAAGTCGGTAAACCACTAACAAAGTCAGAGTCGGCCCGTCGATTACTATATAAGATTGCTAAAGCACGCGACTATCTGGATGCTGAACCGATAGGACGATCTACCATGATTAACTTACTGAAATCGGATTACAGTTTAAAGCTTGAAAAAGTACAGGCGACGGTTGATATTATTTGGGGCCGCCAAGACCCTATGACACCCGTTAAGGATGCTTTCACCATGCAGCGGCGCCTGCCGAATGCCCAGAAGCCTTTCATTATTGATGATGCCCGCCACGCTCCTCAGTTTTCGCACCCTAAAGTAGTAGCTGACTATATTGCAAAGGTACTTAATTAATGGCTGTATTTAATTCGTTGGGATCTAACTACACGTTAAGCGATGTTTTACAGAAATTATTTGGTACGGGTAAGAGTCAAAAAGCGGCCGATGCTGTTCGCCAAACGCTTAAGAAGCGCTACGAGGGTGAAGTGACACTGACCTATAAGGGAAGACAGGCCCTAGAGTTGGCTCTTAAAAATCTTGACTTACCGACCGGCTCCTTCGTTGGCATTAATGGCTTTACCTGTTACGTGGTATACCAGGCGGTTCAAAATGCCGGACTTAAACCAGTTTTTATCGATGTGCCCCCTAAGCAGCTCAATTTTGATGTTGCTGGGTTGCAGGCAGCACACAAACGGCAGCCTGGTATTAAAGCGATTATTGTTCAAAACACTCTGGGTGTTCCGGCCGATATGATGACAATTGAAGCCTATTGTCAGCAAAACGATATAACTATCATTGAAGACTTAGCCCACAGCCAAAGTGGGCACTATAGTGACGGACGCGAAGCCGGTACGGTCGGGGCAATGACTATGCTGTCTTTTAGCCAGGACAAGCCGCTCGATATAGTAGCTGGTGGTGCATTGGTAGACCGGCGTAAAAAAACCATAGTTACCGAAGCACTAAGGCCGGTAAACATATGGCAACGCTGGATTAATCGCTTCTATCCCTTCTGGACATTTCTAATTCGCAACTTATACCCGATTGGCCTTGGCCGTTACCTACATTTTGGGCTAAAAAAAATGCATTTATTGGCAACTCCCATGAGCGATAACCTGAAAGGTATTAGTGCTCTTGATCCTACCGCCGCTAGACTGCTGCAAAAACGGTTGGCTAAACAAGCTAAAGAACAAACGCATCGTCAAGTGATTAGTACAGTCTATAAAAAAACATTGCCTCAGGTGTTGCTGCTCAAAACGGCTGCCCAGGATTCTACCCTATACTTGCGTTTTCCTATTTGGGTGGAGGATAGACAAAGCTTGGTTGATCACCTCAAGAGCTTCCATATTTATATAGGGGATACTTGGTATGATGCGCCAATTGGGCCAAGCCAGTATTTAGCGCAAACCAACTATCAAGCAGGTGAATGTCCAAACGCGGAGTCGTTAGCTGCACACATAGTCAATTTACCCACTCATATACACGTCAATGAAAAGCAAGCAGCTTTTATAGCAAATTTGGTGAATGCATGGCAAACGTCGAAGTAAAATCAATCGAAGATAAGGCGGAGTGGGAAGGCTTTTTGGCCCAGCACCCTGAAGCTAATTTTCTACACTCCTGGTATTGGGGCGAGTTCCATGATCGTCTTAATCATCCGGTTATTAGAATTGGTTTTTATAAAGAGGAACAGCTGGTTGGGGTACTACTTGGCGTAGTCGAACCTGCCCGACGCGGCCGACATATGGTCGCACCGGGAGGCCCTATTCTTGATTGGTCAAATAAACAAGTAGTACAAACCTGGCTGAAAACTCTAAGAGAAATAGCCAAACAGCATAATTGTTTATTTGTGCGGATTCGGCCACAACTGCTAAATACAAAAGAAAACCAGACTCTATTTAAAAGTCTAGGATTTCGCAAAGCGCCGATGCATGTGACAGCCGATTTAACCAGCCAACTAGATCTGACAAAAAGCGATGATGAACTTAAACGAGCCATGCGCAAAGGTACACGCTATGACCTAAAGCGAGCTGCTAAGCTTGGCATAGAGGTTGAAGCAACAGCAGCAGATACATATCTTGAGGAATTTTATAACCTGCAACTACAAACAGCGCAGCGTCAGAAGTTTGTACCTTTTTCAAAGCGCTTTTTAAGCGAACAGTTTAGGGTTTTTGCAGCTGCCGATAAAGTGCTCATGTACCGGGCTACCTTCAAAGGCAAGCTTTTGTCTATGGCTTTTATAATTTTCTATGGATCCGAAGCAGCTTACCACTATGGGGCAAGCACAGATCTGGCGCGACAGTATCCGGGTGCCTATGCCATTCAGTGGGAGGTGATTACCGAGGCACGGCGCCGTGGTTGCATACGTTATAACCTTTGGGGTGTAACAGAGCACGGTCAAACCAAACATCGATTTTATGGAGTCTCTGTCTTTAAGCGCGGTTTTGGCGGCGAGGACGTGGCTTATTTGCCAGCTCATGATTTAGTTATTGACAAAATGCGGTATCCGCTGACCTTTTTATTTGAAACGGCCCGCCGAAAAGCCCGCAAATTATAGTAGAAAATTGTTCACCGCCAGAGTACACTGTGACTACCCATGAAACGAGTGCGAGAGTTTGGGCGCCGCCTCGTGTCTTCACGAGTAAATGGAGTTATAATTGCGGCAACACTGGGCGTCGCTATGGTATTGGCCCAAAAAGGGCAATCTCAACAAATCTCAACAAAAGTATATGCTTCTTCGCTGGAATCGGTCGCTATGAACATGGTGGTTAAGCAACCTCCCAAGCCAGTAGATTGCAATAAAGATGCCTGTGTGGCACTAACATTTGACGATGGACCAGAGCCAGCAACAACGCCGCGAATACTAGATGCCTTAGAAAGTGAAAATGCTAAAGCCACCTTCTTTGTTATTGGTAACCACGTGCCTGGTCATGAATCGATTGTGCAACGGGAGCACGCCTTAGGCAACGAGGTTGGTAATCATAGTTGGAGCCATCCAAACTTTGCTAAATTGACGCCAGTACAAATGCAGGATCAGCTCAATAAGACTCAAGATATTATTGTCTCAACGGGTGTGCCAGCGCCACGTGTTTTCCGTCTGCCATATGGAAGTGCAACACCAACCATGCTTAATACTATCCATATGCCTATAATTTTATGGAACGTTGACCCTAAAGATTGGCATGAAAACAACCCGGCAAATTTGGTTAGTGTGGTGGAAGCGCAGGCCCGGCCGGGGGCTATTATCATCATGCATGATTCAAAGCCAACCACGGCTGCAGCTGCCCATCAGATTGTTCAAGACTTAAAAGCCAAATATAATTTGGTGACAGTTAGCGAGCTGTTACAGTTACCAGCTGATGCCCAAGGTGAATACTTCGGCCACCCAGCCCAATAGTTGCTGCTTCACCTCTGTTATGCTAAGGTGAAAGCTGCATATGAAGCGATATAATCCTAAGGAAATCGAGCCCAAATGGCGAAAGCACTGGGACGAAAAGCAAACCTACAAAGCTGATCTGAGCAGTAAAAAGCCCAAGTATATTGCCATGAGTATGTTCAACTACCCTAGCGGGGCCGGTATACATATTGGACATGCTATGAACTACACCATAAGTGATGTACTGGCACGCTTTAAGCGGCAGCAGGGGCACGAAAGCTATCATCCAGTCGGATGGGATGCGTTTGGCTTGCCTGCCGAAAATTACGCTATCAAGGTCGGAGTATCTCCACAAGAGTCGATGACGACAATTATTCCGAATTATCACAAACAGTACAAAGCTATGGGTTGGAGTAATGACTGGAGCAAAGAAATTGCTACCCATGAACCCGAATATTACAAGTGGACACAGTGGATTTTTAGTGAAATGTATCGTGCAGGGCTGGCTTACCAGGATTCCAGAATGCAATGGTGGTGCTCAATTGACAATACGGTACTTGCGAACGAACAAGTCATTGATGGTAAATGCTGGCGGCATGATGGGCCAAACGATCCATTTGTCGAGAAAAAAGAAGTCAAGCAGTGGTTTTTTAAGATTACAGATTATGCCGATGAACTGTTAGAAGCAATTGATGATCTTGACTGGACCGAAAGCGTTAAGCTGGCTCAAAAAGACTGGATCGGTCGCAAACATGGCATCAATATAACCTATGATGTTGATAACGCCGGCCAACCGCTGGCTGTCACTTGTTTTACCACCCGGCCAGATACCAATTTCGGAGCTACCTTTATTGTGCTGTCCCCCGAACACGAGCTGGCTCGCCAAGTTGCTGACAAGAAAATTGTTTCAGACGATGGCGAAGATACTTCACAAAAAGTTAGTACCTACATTAATAAAGCTCTTACTAAGTCTGAAGTTGAGCGGCAACAAGAGGGCCGCCAGAAAACTGGTGTATTCACTGGTTTATATGTGGTAAATAAACTCAATAGCGAAAGGCTTCCCATTTGGGTAGCAGATTTTGTACTATCTGGCTTTGGTACGGGCGCAGTAGTGGGTGTGCCTGGTCATGATGTGCGTGACTTTGAGTTTGCCGAAGAATTCGGCCTACCAATAGTCCGAGTAGTTGTTGGTCCGAATGGAGAAGATTCTCCGATTACTGACAAATCACAAGTTCAAGAAGAGACAGGTGTGATGACCAATTCTGACTTTTTGAATGGTCTGGATATACATGAAGCCACCAAAAAAATGATGGATTACATGGAGAAACACGCTATGGGTAAAAAAGTAACTACCTATCGTATGAGAGACTGGAGTGTCAGCCGTCAACGCTATTGGGGCGCACCAATTCCAATTATTCATTGCCCCGATCATGGTCCAGTGCTAGTGGCTGATAAGGATCTGCCAGTGGTATTACCGGAAATCAGTAAATATGCGCCAACCGGAGATGGTCGCAGTGCTCTAGCCCGGGCTAGTAGTTGGCTAAAAGCGCCATGCCCTAAGTGTGGCAAGGCCGGCGAGCGCGAAACCGATACACTGGATACCTATATCTGCAGTAGTTGGTATATGCTACGCTATTTTGACCCCAAAAATGATCAAAAAGCATTCGCCTCGAGTGTTGTAAACAAATGGATGCCGATTGACTTTTATAATGGTGCTGACCACGCTACAGCTCATATGATCTATGCTCGTTTTGTGACTCGTTTCTTTCATAAAAAGGGCTTAATTCAGAACCCCGAACCGTTCAAGCAGTTTTTATTTAATGGCAAGGTTAGCGCAAGTGACGGCAGCGCCTTTTCAAAATCCAAAGGCAACGGCATTGATCCACTAGAAATTATTGATCAGGGATACGGGGCTGATGCACTAAGAACCTATTTGATGTTTGCTGCACCGCTTGAAATTGGGGCGCGCTGGGACCCACAAGGAGTACCTGGTACATTTCGCTTTTTATCACGTATCTGGAATCTGGTTGAGGAGTTTAAGGCTAGTAAATCGAACAATGCAACAAAGCCAGAAAGAGCGCTCAGAGCTATAAACCAATGTATTAAAAAAGTTACTAAGGATATTGAAGCGCTCAAATACAACACGGCCATCGCGGCTGCCATGCAATGCACAAATGAGCTATACAAGCTAAAAACCGATGGCTTTTCTGATCATAAAAGCTGGCAGTTAACTTTAGAAAGTTTAGTCATGTTAATTGCCCCATTTGCACCGTTTATTGCCGAGGAGCTTTGGCATCAATTAGGGCATGAGGATAGCGTTCATGTTGGCCATTGGCCAAAGTGGGATGTTGCTTATATCTCCACAGACACTGTTAATATTGTCGTCCAGGTAAACGGCAAAGTTCGGGCTAATATAGCGGTGGCAAACGACAGCTCAGAAGAACAAGTCGTAAAAGCAGCGCGGGCTGATAAAAAAGTAGCCGGTTACCTAAAAGGCCAAAAGATACACAAAACAATACTAGTGCCCAATAAGCTCGTTAATTTTGTAGTTTAATGATTATTAATCAGGAGTTTAAAGGTGTTGGACCAGTTGGTATTGGTCCCTCGATGTAATTAACATCGGGAAGAGCAAGGGTAAGAGGGCCGGGTCGTTGAGCGGTATTGCCCCAGATGATTCCGCCGTTTTTTTCAGCTGTATCTTCAAAGAATGCTTTAGCATCACATTGTCTTAGCGGATCAACTGTTACGCGTATTTGATCGGCCGTTAGACCGGTAAAATCTTTAGGAGGTAAAAATCCAGAAGCGTAACAGCGATCGCCTATCATGAATGTGTCGGGTTTATCATTGCTACAGGCAGCTAATAGTGTCCCTAAACTTAAGACAGCCGCAAAAACACTTGCTACTGCCCGGCGTCTGTTGGGGTTATATGAAGGCTCACGGTCTGCACCTCTGCTAAACATAGGAAGATTATTTTAAACACATACGTTAGATTTGTCAAGTATTGTTAGGCAAACATGCTTGAGTTTTAGCGTGTATTCCGCTAAGCTATCGGTAAGTATTATCTGTTAATTTGAAAGGAGTGGTTGCACATGGGGAAACCCAAAAAGCGCACCAGCCATCGCCGTACTGGCGCACGCCGCAGTCATCAGGTATTGGAGCTAGCGCGCCGCGTAAACGCAAAATCACCCGTTAAAGTTTTTACGACTCGCCGGGAATCAGCAAAAACAACTAAATAAGCAGGCAGTCAACTGCCGGACTGAACAGTCCCAAAGGGATATTTAACAATTATGAGCGCAAACCGTCATCTTGGTCGCATCGTCGCCCTGCAAACGTTGTATGAGCAGGACTTCCGTGTAAATTGTGGCGACAAGCGCTTTAAACTGGATGAGGCGCTGGAGCGCAATATCAACCGCTATGAACGAGCCCTCAATGACGTGGCCTTCACGAAAGACCTTGTACACGGCGTAAACAAGCAACAGGCCAAACTCGATGCAATTTTACAACCAGCCGCTCCTCAGTGGCCGATTGCACAAATTGCACGAATGGATCGTGTAATACTGCGGATTGGACTCTACGAGCTGCTTTATGAAGCAGCAGTACCACCCAAGGTAGTAATCAATGAGGCGGTCGAGCTCGCCAAAGCATTCGGCGGCGATAATAGTTCCAAATTTGTTAATGGCGTTCTGGGCACTGTTTTGAAACAACAAGATAAGAGCAACCCGGCTGCAACCAAGAAGAAGGATAAGAAATAAGTTATGCAACGACCTAAGCCAATTAAGGGGTTCAAGCGCTTTGTATCGCGCCGCCGACCAACGATTAATGAAGTGGTACGTGAGCCAACTGCTGGCGGCGTTGTTTTCCGTCGCCGTCCTAACAGTAAGGATTCCCAGATACTGCTGATTCAAGACGCTAAAGATCGTTGGACGATTCCTAAAGGCCATATTGAGGAAGGTGAAAGTGCTCGCGAGACGGCCGAACGGGAAATTCGTGAGGAAACAGGCCTGCAAGAAATGAAAGTACTTGGCTGGCTAGGCAAGATTAACTTTCGTTACCGCCGGGCCACAAGCTTGGTGCTCATGACTACCGAAATCTTTCTGGTAGAAGCCAAGGGCAATAGCGATGCTCTGAAGCCGGAGGACTGGATGAACGGCATTAAATGGTTTTCAACTGCCGAAGCATTGGATAAAATTGAATATGAAGATATCGGCAAGATAATTTTACTCGGACTTAAGCAAATTCGTTCAACAAAGTAGTATGCAAGATTTTAGCGCTTATAAGACATTTGCCCGTGAAAAGCTGGGAGTTGATTTCCATAATTTAGAACTACTAGTTACGGCTTTCACGCATCGCAGCTACGTTAATGAACATCGTAAAACCGTGCGCGAGCACAATGAACGGCTAGAGTTTTTAGGCGATGCGGTACTTGAGTTAGTAGTTACAGAGTATCTCTTTAATAACTTTGATGACCCAGAGGGGGTATTAACCAACTGGCGTAGCGCGCTGGTTCGTACCGAAAGTATAGGAGCAGCCGCAAATCGGTACGACTTTGAACCATTGCTTAGGCTTAGCCGCGGTGAAAAGCGAGGCACTCCTCGCGCTCGAGCGCAGATTCTGGCTAATTGTTACGAGGCCGTAGTCGGTGCGCTTTATTTAGATCAAGGTTATGAAGTGTCTAAGCGTTTCATCGAAGTAAGTTTGGTAGTAACTTTCAAGGATATCCTTAAAACCGGCTCCTGGCAGGATCCCAAATCGCAATTACAGGAAATGATACAAAGTGGTGACGGTTTTACGCCGGTTTATCGGGTTATTAGTGAAGAGGGCCCGGACCATGACAAGGTATTTACTGTTGGTGTTTATGTGAATAACGAACTCAAAGGCAAAGGTACCGGACCAAGTAAGCAAGCCGGTCAAGTTGCCGCCGCCGAAGCCGCCCTCAAAACGTATCAGTAAATTGCTTTAGGTTGCACAAATCGCTTTCTGTTGTAAACTTCAAACCATGAGTGCAGAAAAAGGCCAGATTGAGGGTGGTTTCATGAGCCATGATCCAGTAACTCAAGCCATTGATCAATTGGTTATGCCTAACAATCCCGAGCTAGACGAACAAAAGTGCCGAGATGCTCTCGATAAGGGTCTAGGTGTTTTAGAAGAGCTTTCTTTAGGGGGAACAGGTTTTGGCAAAAGTGGCGTACAACATGAGACACCCCGCTTTCCGTATATTTATGGCGGGAAAATGATCGGATTTGTTTGGCTTGAAGGGGTAAAATGTGTCGACTCAGAAACAGGTGAACTTGACTACAATGAATCTTTTATAGTGCTACGTGCGGCCCCTACTCCCGTCCATCCAGGAACTGACATTACAATTACAACCGGAATAAACTTTACGCTACGCCACAATAGTTTATCTGTTTCTGGTACACAACAAGATATGAACTTTACGGTAGCCATATTTAGGCGAATGAAGTTAGCGGCCACAAGAACTACTGAATAGAGTTTGACAACAGGGGCGGTAATCTGTAGAATAAGGCGAACTTGGTTTACTATTTTTAGATAAGGGAAGTACACTAAAGCACCATGTTAGCTATTCGTATGCAAAGAACCGGCCGCAAAGGACATGCTCAATTTCGCGTAATTGTTCAAGATGCCCATAGGCATCCTAGCAGTGGTAATGTTGTAGCCCTGCTCGGAAGTTATAATCCACACACCAAGACAGCTCAGCTAAAGAAAGAAGAAGCTAGTTTTTATCTGGAACACGGCGCTCAACCGTCGGAGCGGGTAGCAAGGTTACTAAAAAGTGAAGGCGTAAAGCTACCCAAATGGGTCAAAATAGCTCCCAAAAAAGAGAGCGCAACCCGCAATCCAGAAAAATTACGCAAAAATCGTCCCGCTGGAACTGAGGCGCCCAAGTCAGAAGTTAAAGCTGATGAAGCTAAGCCAAAGGAAGCACCTGCGACAGATGCACAAACCGAAGAAGTTTCTACTCAACCACCAGAAGCTGCGGAAAAGACAGAAGCAGAAACTACTGAGCCGGCTGCGTCTCCTAAAGACACACCTGAAGCAAACGAAAAACCTGAGGCAGAAGAAGCAACTGCTGAGCTCGAGTCTGAAGCAGACAACACCGAATAAAAACCCACTGAATAGAATCTGGTATACTAGTATTATTCTGAGATTTAACAGAGGAGTCCGCCACCATGAGTACTACCATCGACCAACAATTTATCGAATTCGTTGTCAAATCCTTAGTTAGTAAACCTGACGCTGTTCAAATTGAACGGCGTATTGACGAAAAAGGCGTACTGCTTGAACTCACAGTTGATCCTGAAGATTTAGGCCGGGTAATCGGCAAACGGGGTGCAACCGCTCAAAGTTTGCGCACACTTTTGCGAGCGCTGGGAACTAAAAATGATGCCCGTTATAATCTGAAAATTGTCGATAACGGAGTGCCTCGACCAGAACGCAGTGAGCCTAGAGAGGCAGACAGCTCAAATCACGAAGGTGAGCAGCCTGATAGCTCATCAAATGACGATCAGGATAATAATACGGATGAAGATGCAGGCGAAGACGTAGCAGTCGAGCCTGAAGAAGACAAGCATAGCGATGTTGTGAGTGAAACGCGTCGTGAACTTGAAGAACTTGATGATCTTGATGTATAATTAGTTAGTCAAAAAGAAAAGCTCTGCGAGCCATCGAAAGATGGGAGCTTTATGTGACAAAACGAACCTCAACAGAGGTTCTTTTTGTTTGCAGGTGGTATAATAATTTCAATGAAAGTGCAAATAATTACCCTTTTTCCGGACATGTTCTCTGGCGTGCTTAATGCCAGCATGCTTTGGAAAGCGCAGGACCGCAAAATTATTGAGATTAGCTATATAAACTTGCGTGATTTTGGTATTGGCAAACGTAAAACGGTAGACGATACGCCATACGGTGGTGGCGATGGAATGTTGCTAAAACCTGAACCGATTGTAGCGGCCATAGAGAAAGCCAAAGAAAATGATCCGGAAGCAATCGTTATTTTACCAACGCCAAGAGGCAAGAGTTACAAGCAATCAGATGCCAAGAAGCTCGCAAAGGCTAAAGGCCTAATTCTTGTTTGCCCGCGTTATGAAGGCTATGATGAGCGAATTGTTAAATGGGTTAATCAGCAGTTTTGCATCGGCAACTATGTGCTTACCGGCGGCGAATTACCGGCCATGATTATTATAGATAGCGTAGTAAGATTGCTGCCGGGTGTTTTAGGCGGTGAAGCCTCGACTGAGATTGAATCATTTCAACAAGATGATGAGACAATAGAGTTCCCGCAATATACTCGCCCTGAGGACTTTAGGGGCTTGAGTGTTCCTGACGTTTTACTGACCGGCAACCACGGCGAAATTGAAAAATGGCGACAGCAAAAACTATAGTAATATAAGTATGTTTATGTTATAAATATACTATGTATACCCAGCAAGGCGGAGAAGGCTTTCAGCCAATTTTTGCCGGCGATTTACCCCAACTGAGACGACAACTTAGCTTTCTAGGAGAAGATTTTAATATCGACAATTTTCTAGAAAATTTACAAGAACCTTCGATTCATACTGAAGCCCGTGGCATTGTGCAAAGTTTTGTACCAGATACAGAGGTGCGAATAGCACAACGGGCTGTAAGCGCAGAATGTAGTGCGGTACTTGTGCCTGACGCTAATAGATCATCTGAGCGAGCCGGTTTCGAGGTCACGGTTGATGATGTTACAGATACACTGACTGAATCCGCAATTATTTACATGTCACCCAATGCAATCAATGCTTTATATCGGCCGGTTGAAACCATACTAGGGCAATTTTCAAATTTGGCTTTCACTGACAGCGTTATAAGGGATTTTGCAGTTGAATCAGCCGCTCGGGGCGTGTATGCAAACGTGTACTCCCAATTTTTAATCAAGAGACATGCTAATGTTGCCCTAGAGAATCGACCTCAAAATGGAACATTGAGCATTCCAGAGAAAATCGATGTTATTTATGAACATAAATTTGGTAAGGATGGCATTGAAGACAGGGCTACTCGTATGAACCGCATTGCTATGTGTGTAGGCGGCGCAGCAATGATTAAGCTTTGTGTCAATCGTTTGTCGACGCTAAGCGGTAATGCATTGCCGCTTGGCATGAAGCCAGATGTAGTCGATAAAATATTACGACTTTATGCAAAAGGTATGGTTGATCGTGCTAAACCACGCGATCAACAGGAAGTCACCTTTGCTTTGGTGCATGCATTTACGCCAGAAGAAGCAGCTGGCTTCATGAGAAATTGGTTTGATAAAAAACCTAAATCACCTACACCACCGCCAAATGAAGTTAGACGATTAAAAAGTGTGGCCTGAGATTGCTATACTAGCTCATAGAAAAGGAGGCAGAGCATGAAGCAATTTATTAAACCAGTATATGCGCACTGCGATTTACCATGTGGGGTGTACGATCCAGTACAGGCCGAAATAGAGGCTAAAAGCGTCTATGCTATCCAGACCAAATATAAAGAACTTGATGAAGAGGGTAAAATACGTGCGCTTTTCATTAAAGAACAACGAGCTGAGCTAGTAAAACATCACCTATGGGTTCTTTGGACTGATTACTTCAAGCCCGAGCATCTCAAAAAATATCCTGATTTGCATGACAAGTTTTGGAAAGCGACTAAACAAGCCGGCGAATGCAAACATCATTCTGATCCGGCCGAAGGTAAAAAACTGCTGGCGATGATTGCTGAGATTAGTAAGATATTCTGGGAAACCAAGAAGGCTCAGTAAGCCATGAAGTTACCCTTAGGGCTTCGCCGTGTTGAGGGTGAAAGTATGATGCCGCGTTTACTGCCAGGCAATGTCATCATTATGACTCGCTGGTACTTGCCGCCCAAAGAGGGAGATATAGTGGTTATACGCCATAATGGACTGGAGAAGGTAAAGCGAGTAACTAAGGTTAGCGAAAAGCGAATATTTGTGTCTGGTGATAATCGTCTCAAAAGTACCGACAGCGATGAATTCGGCTGGTTGGAGCTAACGGCAGTGGTTGGGAAGCTACTCTGGCCGCGTTCTTAAGCTAGGATATTAATTGCCCGCGCCGCCACCAAAGCGACAGTCAGTAATGAAGCTATACTTTGAATACTCATCAGTAATTTAGCTCTATGTGTAATGGGCAATGTGTCGGTCGGACTAAAAGCGGTCGCATTAGTAATGGATACGTATAGGTAATCAAAAAAAGTGGGTTGCCAATTTTCTTGCTCAGTAACTTTGTACGAAATATTCATCTGAGGAAACAGAAAATCCACCGGCGGCCTGTGCGTGCCACGCCCGCCCGGTCCGCCGCCATCCAACTCCCAGTACCATAAGCCAAACATAATAATGTTGGTAAGAAAAATGGCTATCGCCGAGAAAATGAGCGTGCGGCCATCGATATGATGGGACTTAGTGAGCAAATAGTTAAGCACTAAGATGAGAGAGGTAATGTTAGCCATCGAAATCAAGCCAGTCATTATAATCCCAACCAAGCGTCTCAAGCTACCGCTTTTATAAATGAGTGCATCATGTGTGGTGATTGACAAAATAATCAAAAGAACAAACTCAAGGCCGGCAATTATATATTTAGGGCCTGCCGTTAATTTATCAATTAGTACTATCTGTAAGCCAATTGCGCACAAGACGGCTAACTGAACGTGCCACAGGGGTTCAAATTTTTCAGGATGTTTTGTTGTAGTGTCCATTTCTAATCCAAGTATACCTTAATCGTTCATGACGTCACTTAGCGTAAGCGCATTACAAATAGGACACCTTTCCTCATATTCGTATCGTTTTAGCCACATACCAACTGCTCGACGTACCCCCATAATATCTGTATAGCCTATAAGATCAGCAAACAGCCTTACAAGTGATGCCGTAAAGCCTCCAAAGGTATGGCCGCGCCAGTTCACAATGGCGTAGCGCGGACCAATCGGTACTGCGGAAATGGGCGTAGAAGCTTTATATGGCTCAATTACTCTATGATGCAGTGTTTGCTTGAGGTAGCGGGCAACATAAGTGCCATCATGGATTGCTGTCAGAGCCAAACCACTATATGGTGTTGCCGCATTGTCACCAATCACAAATGTGCGCTCATCAACACGCAGGTATCCATCAACCACCACTTTTCGATGCTCATTAAGTTGGAATTGGGCGGCATTTGCTAGAAAAAAGGGATTATTAGTAACGCCAGCTGTCCAGACGACTGTTTGGGTTGGGATTGATTTGCCGTTTGCCATTAATGTTGATTTTGTTTCGCCTTGGACACGACAATTTGTTACCACGTTGACACCTAGCTTAGTTAAGCGTTTGCGTGCCAGTGCAGAGCCTAAACGAGAGCTGTTGGGAAGCAAGCGGTGCGCAGCTTCAATTAGTTCAAGGTGTATCTTGTGCTCTTTAATATGATGGCGTTTAGCCATGCGGTTGAGGTAATAAACCAGCGCAGCTGACAACTCAACTCCTGTTGGGCCACCGCCAACTACTACATAGTTTTTGTCAAAAGCCTCCCCATTAACAAGCTCTTGGTGCAGGTGGGCGCGTAGCTTATCTACCTCCTCGGCTGATTTTATGCCATAGGCGTACTGCTCAAGACCATCTATACCAAAGTAACTTGTAACAACGCCAAGCGCCAGGACGGCATAATCGTACTCGAAGGTAGTGTTGCCAGCCGTTGTAATCAACCTTTTCTGGCGATTAATTTTAGTGGCCCGCGCTGTAACGAAGTGTACGTTTGATATGCCTTTCAGGAGCACCTTAATAGATACATTCGATTCTTTATTACGATGTCCGGTGGCTGTTCGGTATAAAGCCGGTGAATAGCGGAAAAAAGCGCGATCGGATATGAGGGTTATATGGATGCCATCAATATCGGCCAGTGAACGTACTAACTTAATACCGCCAAAGCCGCCACCGACGATAACCAGACGAATGTTTCGTTTTGCCATTACTTTAAAGTGTAGCGTGCTGATTAAGCACAAGCAACTTGCGACCGCAATTGATAACGGTTAAGCTAATCGTATGATAAGTCTCAAACGAGACCTCCAGGATAATATCCGCGGAGAAATTGATGATAGTGAGGCAACTCGAGAAACATATAGCCACGATGCCAGCCTGTTTGAAGTAAAGCCGGCAGCAGTAATTGCTCCGAAGGATGTTAACGATGTACAGACGATTGTGCGATTCGTGACCACTCATAAGGATCGCAATCCTCAACTTTCCCTGACAGCACGAAGCGCTGGCACCGATATGTCGGGTGCTGCTCTCAGCGAGTCCATACTTTTAGATTTCACCAAGCATTTTAACCGAATAGAGTCAGTCACAAGCAGTCGTGCACACGTGCAACCAGGCGTCTATTATCGCGATTTTGAGCCTAAAACCCTAAAACGAAAAGCTCTTATGCCCAGTTTTCCGGCCTCGCGCGAACTCTGCACGGTCGGCGGCATGGTAGCCAATAACTCAGGTGGTGAAATGAGTTTGCGTTATGGAAAAACCATAAACTACGTGGACGAACTCAAAGTGGTCTTGGCTGATGGCAACGAGTACAATATTCGGCCACTTAACAAGACTGAACTGGATAAAAAAATGAAACGGAAAGACTTTGAAGGTAGTGTTTATCGCAAGGTCTTTAAGTTGGTTAATAATAATTATGACGCTATTAAGCAAGCAAAGCCGGCTGTATCCAAAAACTCGACGGGATACAATTTGTGGGATATTTGGGATCGCCAAAAAGGGATATTTGATCTCACCAAAGCGTTTGTTGGCTCGCAAGGGACTCTAGGATTTATAACCGACATCAAGTTTAAGCTTGTGCCAAAAGAACCATATTCTGGTGTGTTGGTCTGTTTTATGAAATCGATGGATGGACTCGGCGACATTATTAATACTGTAATGACGCAGCACCCAACCAGTTTTGAGTCGTTTGATAACTATACACTCGACCTTTCAATTAAGTTTTTCCCGTTCTTTCGCAAAACTTTGGGGTGGCGAAAAATGATTAAGCTAGCATTCCAGTTATTACCTGATGCGCTGATTCTTTTTAAAGGTATTCCAAAGCTTATCCTGCTGGTGGAGTTTACTGGCAAAAGCCAAGCCGAAGTAACCCAAAAGCTAAATAATCTTAAAAAGATTCTGGAGCCTTATAAATTGGAGGCCATGGAAGAAGATGAAACAGCAAATAAATCTTGGAAATTCAGGATTATGCGCCGTGAAAGTTTTAATCTACTTAGAAAGAAAGTCAAAGACAAGCATACTGCACCGTTTATTGACGACTTAGTTGTACCGCCCTATCACTTGCCAGCGTTTTTGCCAAAACTTCGCAAAATTGTGAATAAGTACAAACTGCAAGCAACCGTAGCTGGCCACATGGGCGACGGCAACTTTCATATCATCCCACTCATGAAAATTGAGGATCCTAAAGAACGTGCCAAACTTGAGCCAGCTATGCGGGAAGTCAATGAGCTGGTACTTAGCTATAAAGGGTCGCTCTCCGGTGAACATAATGACGGACTGATTCGCGGACCATGGCTTAAGCAAATGTACGGCAAAGAGGTGGTGGGCTATTTCAAAGAGCTTAAGGACATTTTTGATCCCGACAACATTTTTAATCCGCATGTCAAAGTCACCAGTGATTGGGAATATTCAATGAAACACATCAGGGAACATTTCTAAAACGCCATGCATTGTTGGCAGGATTATGTTTTAGCGATCAGTTTCTTAGCATTCAATGTCGCTTTGCTTCCATCTGTACTCAGCAAAAATAAACCGGCTATTGGCACTAGACTTATGACTGCTGCATTTTTGATACCCGGACTTATCGTTTATTTTAGTCTGCGGTTATGGTATTCCGTAGTAATGACCACCGTTAATCTGTTGTTATGGCTAACACTATTTATGCAAAAATACCGACAGGCGGCAAAGCGGGCTTAATTATTCCAAAATAGGAAAGCGCTTGACGAAGTCCTGCTTGACCCACCAAGCCCTTAGGCCCCATTTTTGTTGCTTATTAACAGTCCATAAACCGAATAAAATTAACACATAGATTAAATGTTCATCAAGAAAGGGGTTATTAGCCGGCCACAGTGCTGCTGACCACATCATGAGCAGTAAGACCGCGCCAGTGGCTACGGCTAGCCGCATGACGATACCGAGTGTCAGCGCCAGGCCAATACCGAGTAACCCGATCATAAATAGTGCGTCTACCCAGCCGTGTCCAGTCAGGTTGGCATAAGAAGAGGCGAAGGGGCCCTTAACGGCGTGTGCCAGGAAGCCCGTGGTCGGCGAACCACCCTTAATCCAGGCAGCTTTGCAGCCGTGTGCAATAACTTGTGTTTTAGGGTCTCTGCAAGTGGCAAAACCGAGCCCCCAAAGTTTATCTATAAATGCCCACAGGAACGTAAAACCAAGGCTTATCCTTAAGAGTGCCCAAATATACAGACTTGGGTCGCTCACTTTTCTTTTTTTAATTGGCATTGTTGCCCTTTCTGTTAACGCTTATGTTTATATTGTAGGCATCCTAGGCTTAAAAGCAACCTTTGGTTCGTGACGTTGATTTTATTTGCTTTTCCTAAGATGCTTTATGCTGTCACGTGCTTGTTTTAGGGCGCGCTTTTCGCGCCAGCGGGTCAGCATTAGGCGATCAAACCAGTAATCTCTACCCCTTGGCTTTACAAGAACAGTAATAAGACCGGCTTTATTGGCGCCCACTATATCTGAATGAATCTTGTCACCTATCATTACTGTATTCTCGGGTTTGGCATGAAGTTTTTTTAGAACTTGATGAAAAAATAAAGTGTTTGGCTTGCGAATTGGTTTGACGCCTTCCCAGAATGGCGTAAAGGCGTTTATCCCCAATGATTCTGCAAAGTGTTTGGCGCGGTAATTATTTGTCATAATGCCGATTGACTTGAATAACTTAGCATTTTTTAGTTTAGAAAAAAGCGCTTTAACTTCGTGCTCTATCTCCTTGGCCCCGACTAGTCTAATGGTTAGGTCTAGGTCTATCAGCAGATGGCTCAAACCAAGCTGGCGTAAATACTCAAAATCAATGTCAAGAACATTATCAGTTACGAAATCTGGCAGTATGGGCGAAAGCTCGCCCTTGTTTTTGTAAAGGCCATAGGCTTCTGGCTGCATAGTATTACCAGTATATGTATTGACACCCCTATAAACAAGAAAGCTTCAAGCTAGCTATGAGTCGTACTGCTAATTGTTCGACATAGAGTTTAAGACGTAGTTCGAACTGAAAGCCTATATCGGGCAAAAAGTAGCAGAGTAGCTGTGATCCCGATGTAACATAATCCACTAAGGCAGACGTCTAACATACCAGAGTGACTGGTAACTGCAAGATATAGGCCTGATAATACTGCTGCCCAGATTAAAAATAATCCGGTCCAAATTCGTGAGATCGTAGGGGCAAAAAGTGTAAAAGTACTAAAGCCGAGGCCGGCCAGAGCTACTGATACATGCAGAATCAATACCATGCTAAAAAGTATAAGCCCTATGGTAAAGTGCCGCCAATAGCAATTGCACAACTCATCACCATCATCACGGTTAAGGAGAAGAGAAACATACGACGTCCCCACGCGCTATCTTCGGTATTATGAAAAGTTGCGCTGCCCTTCTTGAACCAAAGTAAGCCTAGGACTAGCAGCACACTCAGATAGCTATATCCGGTGTAGCCAAAGAAAGTAAGACTAGTTGAAAAAACAGTGAAGGCGACGATATAAGCTAAAATTTGCAGCTTAGTGTGGCGCATACCTTTTTTAACGGGCAATACGGGTAACCCGGCACGCTTATAGTCTTTGAAGCGGTACATAGCAATGGAATAGAAATGCGGCATTTGCCAACAGACCATGATAAGAAACAGGATTAGTGCCGCCGTGTCAAAATTATTGGTGACTGCTGTATAGCCTGCCACTGGGGGCATTGCGCCAGCTATGCTACCCACGAGCGTGCCGTGTACTGACCGTCGTTTTGCAAAACCATATAAAACTACATAGTCAACAAACGCAATAAAACCTATTAACGCGGTCAGCATATTCACTCGGAGGATAACCACACTGAGGCCTACTATCCCTAAGATGGTAGCAAATAATAGCGCATGTGAGGCTTGAATCTTGCCGCTTGCCAATGCACGTTCTTTGGTGCGGACCATTTGCGCGTCAATTTCTCGGTCTATATAGTTGTTAAAGACGCAGGCCGAAGCAATAATTAAGCTAATCCCAAGCAAGGTAGCTAACAGCAAACCCCAATTAATATGCCATTTTGAAGCCAATAGGAAGCCAGCCGTGGCCGTAAAAAGATTTCCATAAATAATGCCGGGTTTGGTAAGACGATAGTAAAGTTTAAATGTAGAATCTTTTGCCATTAACAGCTAAGACCTTACTCGCAAGTAAATATATAGAGGTTTATCATTGATCAGACTCGAGGTTTTCGTCATTAATTTATCGTATACTGGTTACGTATAATAACAAAGTGTGGGAATGGCAAAAAATAAGAAAGAATTTAGATTTAGCCCTGGGGTAGTCATTTGGCTTGTTCTTTTAGGACTGGCGTGTCTTGGGATAGTCATTACCTTATTGTTGCGCGGCAATGACGTTGCCTTATTTAGTCCTAAAGGGTTGATAGCTCACGAGCAGTTTAAGCTGATGATTTTCTCAGTAGGAATTATGCTGATTCTGGCTGTGCCGACGCTTCTTTTATTTTACTTTTTTGCATGGAAATACAGAGAGACTAATAAAAATGCTACCTATGATCCGGATTCTCATGTCGGCAAATTCTTTTTGTTTATATTATGGGCAATCCCAAGTATTTTTGTGTTCGTTTTGGTTCACGCCATGTGGCCAGCGGCCCACAAGCTTGATCCGCATAAACAGATTGTCTCCGATGTACAACCGCTCACTGTTCAAGTAATTGCTTTGCGCTGGAAATGGTTATTCATCTACCCTGAGCAACATATTGCTTCAGTCAACTTTGTTCAAATTCCCACTGGCACCCCAGTACACTTTGATTTAACGGCTGATGAGGCGCCGATGAGTTCGTTCTGGATTCCACATTGGGGCGGCCAGCTATATGCTATGACCGGGCACTCTAACCAACTGAATCTTTTAGCTGATACCGAAGGAAACTACACAGGCCGCTCAGCTGAAATAAACGGCGTCGGGTTTGCCGGCATGAAGTTTACAGCCCGTGCCAGTTCAGAAGAAGAATTTGAGCTTTGGGTTCAGGATGCACAGTCCTCCGACTCACTACAAGACGCTGCATATAAAAAGTTGCTTTTACCAAGTCAAAATAATCCCGAGTCTTACTACTCCTTATCTGAATCGGACCTCTATAATAAAGTACTTGCCAAGTATGCCTACTCCCATCATCACATTACGGAGCAGCAATGAAAGAAGCACTTATAGGCAAATTAAGTTGGCAAGCATTGCCGCACGAGTGGTTTACTCTGGGCGGAACTCTAACCTTCTTATTGATTGGCATATCTGCAATTGTGGTTCTTACTCGTTTACATCGCTGGAAATGGCTATGGAATGAATGGCTGACCTCAGTTGATCCAAAGCGAATTGGGATTATGTACTTTATAGTGGCTGGGTTCATGTTAGTGCGCGGTATTCTTGATGCACTTATGATCTGGCTTCAACAAGCGTTGTCGTCTGGGTCCTCGCAAGGATTTCTATCAGCCGACCATTTTCAGCAAATCTTTACGGCCCATGGCAATATTATGGTTTTCTTTGTGGCCATGGGTTTTATTTTCGGGCTCATAAACTATATTGTGCCTCTACAAATAGGGGCGCGTGACCTGGCTTCGCCTTTTCTAAACACCTTGGGGTTTTGGCTGTACGTCGCTGGCGTAATTTTAGTAAACATGTTTTTTGTGTTAGGCGGAAAGTATGCGGCGACTGGCTGGCTGGCGGTTGCCCCCTTGAGCGGACGGGAATTTAGCCCCGGCACGGGTGTTGATTATATGATATGGAGTCTGCAGATTTCTGGTGTAGGCACAACGCTTGGTGCCATCAACTTTATTATGACTATACTCAAGATGCGGGCACCCGGCATGAAGCTAAAAAACATGGCGTTGTTTACGTGGGGGTCATTGTGCAGCATGATAATGGCCGTAACGGTATTTCCCCTCTTAACTGCCACATTGCTATTGTTGTTTCTTGATCGATCTATTGGTACGCACTTTTTTACGACTACCGGTGGAGGGGATCCGATGATGTATACCAATCTGATCTGGATGTGGGGACATCCAGAGGTGTATATCATAATGGTGCCGGCATTTGGCATATTTTCCGAAATAGTGTCAGTCTTTAGCCGGAAACGGATTGCCAGCTATGGCGCCAATGTGTTAGGTATGATTGGCGTCTCGGCACTGGCCCTTTCAGTCTGGCTACACCACTTCTTTACTATGGGGGCCGGCGGGGATGTAAATGCCTTTTTTGGACTGATGACGATGATAATTTCAATACCAACGAGCGTATTGGTGTTTACTTGGATTGCCACTATGTACAAAGGTAGTATAAGGTTCACTACGCCAATGCTCTGGTTCTTGGGATTTGTGGGTCTATTTGCTGTCGGCGGAATGTCCGGCGTGTTATTGGCCGTGCCACCGGCTGATTTCCAGTTGCACAACAGTTTATTCCTTGTAGCTCATTTCCACACCATGGTCGTAGGCGGCGTCCTGTTTGGTATATTTGCCGGCTTGTCTTACTGGTTTCCCAAAATTGCTGGCTTTAGACTCAATGAGAGGATTGGCCGTTATGCCTTTTGGAGCTGGCTGATTGGATTCCTGATGGCCTTTACGCCACTTTACGTACTGGGAATTATGGGGGCGACGCGCCGTCTCAACCACTACGACTCATCAACAGGTTGGCAGCCATTATTTATTATGTCGTTTATTGGAGGGCTGGTTATTATGCTAGGCCTAATTCTTCAAATTGTGCAAATTGTGGCTAGCATTATCCAAAGGAAACAACTGCTTACCAGTAATGACCCCTGGGATGGCCGCACCTTGGAGTGGGCGACTGCTTCGCCGCCGTCAGCCTACAACTTTTCATCTATTCCTAACCTTACTTCGCGCGATTCGTACTGGGAAATGAAAAAGCAGCCCGCTGAGTCCACGCCGCATTATGAAAATATCCATATGCCTAAGAGCACAGCTTCAGGCATATACATTGCCGGTTTTGCCTTTCTGGCTGGATTCGGTTTTGTTTGGAATATCGCTTGGCTAATTATTGTATCCTTACTAGCCATCATTGTTTGTGTGATCGGCCGGACTTTTAGCGAAAAGACTGAGTATACCCTTACGGCCGATGAGGTGGAGAGGCTCGAGAATGATGCAATGCAAAAAACTACTGCACCGCAAAGCAGCAACTTAGATACCAGCCAAGACATGGGCCTAAAGGATTTTGTCTATATTGTGGTTATGTGGGCAAAGAAAAAAGTAATGAGACGGAAATAATGGCCGAAAGCGAAACTGCACACCAAGAAGCTGCCGTTGAACGAGCGATGTTTGGCTTCTGGGTATACTTAATGACTGATTTACTAATGTTTACAGTTCTATTTGCTGTCTATGCGGTGTTACACGGTAATACGGCTGGCGGACCATCAGGCCGTGAAATCTTTAGCCTGCCACTAGCTTTGGGCGAAACGCTCCTTCTACTTACTAGTAGTTTGACTTGTGGAATCGGTATGATAGCCGCCAGACAAGGCAAAAAAGCACAAGTACTTGCCTGGTTCGGCCTGACCTTTATTATGGGTCTGACTTTCTTTGTTTTGGAGGTGACTGAATTCTCTAAGTTTATTCATGAAGGCCATACCCCACAAACCAGCGCCTTCTTGTCCTCCTTCTTTACGTTGGTCGGTACGCATGGCCTGCACATTCTTTTTGGGCTTATCTGGATGGCAACTATGATGGTGTTTATTTTAAAAAGAGGACTTAGCGAGCATATGGTGCGCAAACTAACTGCACTAAGTCTGTATTGGCATTTCTTAGATATCGTCTGGATATTTATCTTTACAGTCGTGTACTTAATGGCCCTTACATGAATAAAGCAACAAACTCTACCGACAATAAAACTAATAAAAAGCATGGCGAGGCAGTGTTCTATGCCATTGGCTTCCTCTTATCTGTAGTGTTTACGCTCGTGCCTTATTACTTGGTAGTCAATAATTCGATTTCGAGCATTTCACTGTCAACGCTAATTCTTGGCTTTGCCGTTTTACAAATGATAATTCAAATATTCTTCTTCTTGCATTTAGGGCGAGGTCCAAAGCCACTTTATAACGTAGTATTTTTCGTTGCCACAGTCGGCATTATTCTAGTGGTCATAAGCGGCTCTATTTTTATCATTAATCACCTTCACTATAATATGACGCCATCAGAAGTGACGACTAACCTCGCAGAGTCGGAGGGAATTTCTCAAGTAGACGGCAAGAAGACTGGCGCTTGCCAGTCAGTTCATGCTAATCATCAAGTTATTATCACCAGCAGCAGCGTAAGCCCTCTTCATACCCGAGCGCAGCTTTGTGACACGCTTACTTTCATCAGTCAGGATAAAATTCTGCACGACATTGCTTTTGGTTCTCACCCTGAGCATGAAAATTATGCGGGGGAGAGTGAATTACAGGTAAAAAAGGGTAAAAATAATACGATAACCCTTAACCAGGCAGGTTCGTATCAGTTCCATGATCATCTTAACCCGGCTTTAGCTGGTTACTTTACGGTTGCCCAGTAGTGCTAATATCTACTGGGGTTTAGTAAGCTGGACTAGGTGAGTGCGTTCTAGCTTCAACGGCAGCCTGGTGTTGACGTACACTCCAAAGATGGTTCCGAAGCCCGCTGATTATGTCTACGGGTGCTTCTGCTAGTAAACGCAAATCATACGCTAGTGTAGCATCTGGGACCCAGGCAAGATCACGTTCCATAACACCAATTTCAATTTGTTGTCCGGTAAGATCATGCGATGAGCCGAGACTATGGTACCAATTACCCCCCGGACTAACCCAGCCTTTTTTAAGCGGTTCGTAAACACCAGTGTACCAGTCATTGAATAGACTCGGTGCAGCACGCATTCTAGATTCTAATGAACCGTCTGTTATTAGGCGCGGTCCGGTTAAGGAAGTCGCACCGCTTAAAACTGAAAGAATTTGGGGTGATTCATCCAGGGCTGAAATTCGGATAAAGTTATCTATCGTAGAACTTCCTGCCTGTATTAAGCCTCGCTGCTCTAAAGCAGCTACTTCTTCTAGTATTTCGTCAAAAGTACCGTTATCTATGAGCTGTGGTATGTCTGCAATACCGTTTGCTAAGTACTCCTTAAGTAGGCCGGGGAGATCTTTTATAGAAATGTCATCAACGGAATTTTTTACTGTTTTAAATTTTCTAACAATAACGGTTTCGTCTCTGTTGCTACGTCGGCGCTGCTTGAAAAACAAATTACGGGGCCCATGCTCGGCTGCAACAACAGCTCCAGTGGCAAAGGCTGGTAAGGCAAAGGCTAGCGCAATAATTGTACCTCCTACAATATCCAGTCCACGCTTGCTTTTGCTATTTATTAAATAATCTGGGCCTCGTTCGCTCAAACTACACCTACTAATTTATTGATATACTATATACTCTTTAATTAACTATAGCAAGGAAGCTTTAGGGACTGAAGTGCTCTCTTGACTAATGATACATAGCAGATGATACTCACTAGTAATGAGTAGCGCCAAAAAGCGGGTGGTGTATGCCAAGAACCCCATTTATGTGTTTTATGCTGTGGGCGCAATTCTTCTTTTTTTGTTGTGCGCGTTGGTTGCTTCACGTTCGAACGTCGGACCTGTTGAGCAAGCCTTCTTTGACTTGCTATACAAACTAGGTGATCTAATCAAACCGTTTTTCGTAGTTATCTCTGCATTTGGTACAGTCTTTTTTGCCATACTAATAAGCATTTATTTCTTAGCACGTAAACGCGTTGATATTACTATCAGGTTATCCACTGCCGCAATTACAGCAGATGCTCTCGCCTTATTGCTTAAAAATTGGGATTTACGGGCTCAGCCGCAGAATATGCTCAACTACGTTGTACCACGTGTTCAGGTAAGCTGGACAGGCTTTCCTTCGGCTTTGATGGCCACCGCGACAGCTACAGGGCTAGTGCTGGCGCTGTATACTCCGCGTTCTATGCGTCGCTGGCTGCTGTTAGCAATCTTTTTGGTTGGGCTTTCAAATATGTATTTGGGGATCTGCCTTCCGGTAGATGTAGTTGCCGGTTATGCGGTTGGACTTTTTTGCTATAGCGCTGTTAATTTAATGCTTGGTTCAATTTACCACCCTATTAGCGTGAAAAAATTGACCCGAAGGCTGCAAGATAGTGGCATGACAGGGCTGACCCTCAAGCTGGCTTCGGTTGATGCCCGTGGCTCGGTGCCGTTTTTTGGTAAATATGATGGCGGCCTTATTTTCGTTAAAGTATTTAATAAAGACAATAATGCGGCTGACTGGTTGTTTAAATTAATTCGTCGTTTACAGTATCGCAGGCTGGAAGACGAGGTGCCGTCCTTAACCCCAAAACGTACCATTGAGCACGAGGCTTACCTGACAATTCTGGCCAAACAGTTGGCGGGTGTACGTGTTCCGGACATGATCGGTGTATTTAACGTTGGCACGAGTTCATATGCGATGGCTAGCAAACGGCTGGATGCCGTTGGTTTAGATAAAATGGACAAGAAGCTAATTACCGATAAATTGCTGAAGGATTGCTGGCAGCAGATAGCAAAGCTACACGCTGCCCGGATTATTCATAAAGACTTAAGGACTGCCAATGTTATGGTGGAGAATAAAACTAACCTGCCTTGGTTGATTGACTTTGGCTTTGCCGAGAGCACTGTGAAGAAGCGGTCTTTTTATAAAGATACAGTCGAGTTTATTGCATCCTCAGCTACTAAAGTGGGCGGCAAGCGGGCTGTCGAAACGGCCAGACAAGTTATTGGCAAGCAAGGGATTGAGGAAGCGCTACCATACATGCAGTATGCGGTACTTTCTGGTGCAACTACGACTGCTCTCAAGAAAGACGGATCACTTTTACAAGAAATTAGGGAAGAAATGCTAAGCGCTGCGGGTGATTCGCCAAAAACTGTAAAGGTTGCCAAGGTCAAGCGCCTCGGTCGAAGATACGTTATTAAGTAAAGCGCATCTGAGTAACTACTCCAGGATAGATTCCTAGCTATCTGCTGGGAGGCGCTGAATAACGATGAATAAATCTCTTTGCAGTAGCTAAATTTAATCCTGCAATGCCAATTTGTGCTTTGTATTCCTCATAGGCTTTCCCAAGCCCATCAACAGAAGTATTCAGGTTGTCAGCCAGGAATCGTCGAGTTACTTCTCCCACGAGTAGTTCACGTATAAAGCCTTTAGGTCTACTACTCTCTGCCGAAGGGACATAACCAACCACATCAAATCCGCTTCTAAAGGCTACAAAATCGCCAATCTTTTGCATACGAGGAACACAGAGTTTTGCCGCTATCCCAAGGACCCTTGTTGCTTCTAGTGATTGGATTATTGGTACTGAATATGCCCAGTTTGCCACAGATGATGTAGAAGTATCTTCAACAACAATTTTGTTGTGGTCAACGTCCTGAGCCACTAGATAGTCCGCCATAAGCTTGGCTTCGGTTACAGGATAATCTTCGCCATACACCGGCCCTCGCCCGCTGCATATTACCTTGTCAATGCTTCCAGCTAAAAGTAATTCTGCGGCCCTGTCTGCATTGTAACGAGAACCGTAAGAAATAACTGGTATATTATATGCTAGTTCAAAGCCAGAGCCGTGAACTAGTCCGACTTGCGCCAAAGGGACAGCCATAGACGAATATTAAACCATGCTTTTATTAATTTGTGAAGCAGCTAGTTACTGAAACCTTCTAAGATGTCTGTTTTATTAGGATTCGTGTCATCGTCATTAAAACAAAAATCAAATGTCATTGGTGGTAAATTAAGCAGTGGCTAGACCTTATCTGGGCCACTGACTTTACCAAGTTCATCTAACATCTTGGCAAGTTCGGGCGTGGATAGCGCGGAACAGTCTATCTTTTTTTGTCGGGCAATTACGTAACCTTGAGCGATCCGCTTAATTTTAAGTGCATCTGCCCGCCAAAAATGATCAATTTCATATGGCTTATCGGGGTCAAAAAATCTGGTAGATAGTTTGATTGAGCCAAACAGCGGACCAACGGTAGCTGTAACGTTCAAAATATCCTCAATGCTTATGCTGAGCACCTCACCTGCTCTTAGAAAATCGCGATGAGTAACGGTTATTTTGGTACGATCAATCGAAATGGTATCTGGAAACAAAGTGAGGGGAAACACCGTGCGAGCCCTAAACAAAACATCGTGAGAATTGCCAATTGCTTTAACCAGCTTCTGGGCAGTCTGCTGTTTTTGGGCGCCGGCCGACGGAGCCACGGCTTGATTTGTGCTGACTAGACCTAGAATATCACTGTTGCTCATATTGAAACCTCTTACTTAACGGCCTTACTATAGCTAACCTTACGCCGGCATGCAGCAAGAAAAACCACACTCTGATTTATGTGAATTTGATTGACAGTAAGTATTAATTTGACTTACATCAATCCAAAACTAACTTAAGAAGTTTGATTGAAGAAGTATTGATAGTGCTAGAAACAAGCTAATGTTTAAGCTTTCGCCAACCGCCAGCCCGATTATTATTCGCCACAGCTTGGACTAAATCCATAAATGCTTTTCGGTTAACTTCGTCACCTGTAAAGAGTTGTATTGAGCGGGCTGTTTTATTGTCTTGACCTTGGTTGATAATTTTCTGCGGATCGGGCGCTATAGGGTCGTAGATGAAAACGTTGATATGATCTTTAGTTGCTTGAAATGCGCAAATATTGCCTGCAAGCACGAAATAAGGTCGATCATGACGCTTGATAACTTCTTTTATCTCTGGTTCAGCTTTGTGTATAAGACGACGAATTGTCGTACATGTTTCTTGCTGCCATTTAGGCAGGGCATTTATAAATGCATCGACTTGCGCATTTTGCTCAGAGGACATAACCAAATTGTAGCAAATAAAAAACTTCAAAGGTTTTCTAGCTGCTTCTGCATGGCTGGGGAGGAGGGATTCGAACCCCCGATCCTGGGACCAGAACCCAGTGCCTTACCGCTTGGCCACTCCCCATCGTCGTCGAAGCATGACCTTTTTGTTCGTAGAAAATTTATTTTGCTACTTTACCTCATGGTCAGCTTCTCCTCCTAATCTGCTAAACAGTCGAGCCGAGTAAATCGTCTCCTTGGTTTAGCCTCGCAAAAGGCCTAAGACAGGGGTGATTATACGGTGAATGAGCTGTTTTGTCGACGGAGTGATATATATCACAGGCTATAAGTGAGCATAAGCACGGTAAGTTCGCATATTTCCTTCATACTATAAAGCACAGAGGGAGGGTAGCAGGATGAAAGACAATGCTACATTCATAAAAAGAAAAAGGTCACGGCTGCCTATTAAGTATATGCGCCGTTCAATAAAAGGGTTTGCCAAGCGGCCCTTACAGTTGAATGATGTAGAGCAGCTGCAGCGAATAGATGAGTTCTACAAAGAGTTTATAGACTATAGCTGGTAGGCTACAATTGGTTATGTGAAACTGAGCTTGTCACGCTTAATAGGCATTGTTGGTACGGCTCTATGCATTATTGTCTTTGCTTTTAAACCGAGCTTTCCGACACCAGATAAAATTCTAGTGTTTTTGACAGTGTTGTTCATGGCACTTGGACAAGCTAAAGAAGCTTTAAAGCGCTTCGTGCCGTTTGTGGTGCTACTTCTAGCCTATGAATCGTTTCGCGGTTTAGTGCCAAACCTCAATAAGCACGTAAACTATACATTCCTTCCCGCCGCCGATAGATTTCTGTTTTTTGGACATTTGCCTACTAGGCTGCTACAAAATGTTCTCTGGCACGGCCATGTCATGTGGTATGACTTTGTGTTCTACGGCGCCTATACGCTCCATTTTGTGCTGCCGTTTGCCTTAGCTGTCCTGGTTTGGAAACTAAGAGACAGTGATTATTGGCGAGTGGTGGCGACTTATTTAACTGTCTCGTTCATGGGTTTTTTGACTTTTTTGATATTTCCAGCGGCCCCACCGTGGATGGCTAGTGAAAAAGGTATCATTGAACCTGTGGCCAGGGTTTCCACTTCTGTTTGGTATGCCTTTGGCATCCATGACTTCCCCAGTGTTTACAACAAGATTACGCCTAATCCAGTTGCTGCCGTTCCTAGTTTGCATGCGGCTTATTCACTCTTGTTCGCACTATTTATTACGAAACTTTTCAAAACAAACTGGCGCTGGCTGGCTTGGATATATCCAGTATTAATTTGGATTGGTACGGTTTATCAGGGCGAGCATTATGCCATTGATGCCATTATTGGCGGATTGTATGCCTTGATCGCCTATTTTGGTGTGAGCTACTTTTGGCGCAACATGCTGCCTAGCTGGCGGTCTTCAAGGATGCTCAGCACTAAAAAGACCAGTTAATAGAAAGCGCGATAAAACATGGTCTTCAATCGACTGCTCCAGCACTGGGCGCTTGGTTGTTTCTGGCAAGGCTAGGGTCGTGTCAACTGCGTAGAGTTCAAACATGTAGCGGTGGGTGCCAGTGCCGGCGGGAGGGCAAGGGCCGGTATAGCCTGTTTTACTTGCGCCGTTTGGTCCTACAACTGCACTCGACGGGGTAGAGTTTTCAGCAATCTGTACTGTGTCAGGCGGTACATTCCAGAGTAGCCAATGCGTAAAATCCTGTCCAACCGCATCAGGATCATGCAAAATCAGCACTAAGCTTTTAGTACGTTCAGGTACATTTGTAATAACCAATGGGGGACTGATGTTGTCGCCTCGGCAGGTGTATTTAAGGGGAATAGCTGTGTTGTTGGCAAAAGCCGGACTGCCAAGCATTAAGTTGCTGCTCTTTTTTTGAACCATATACACCTCCTATAACTACCATTGTAACCCCTCGGGCACTGTAGTGCTACAATCAGACCATGCTTGAAGTTTCTGATAATGTGTTTGAAAAATTAATTGCCGAAGCGATGGACAGCTTGCCTAAACAATTAGCTAAGGTTGAAAATGTGGCTATTGTTTTAGAGGATGAACCAACGCCAGAACAACGCGCTCAGTTGCATCTACACGACGGTCAAACTCTATATGGTTTGTACGAAGGCGTTCCTTTGCCGCAAAGGCAAGGCACCACCAAGATGCTGCCCGACAAGATTACTCTTTTTAAGGGGCCTTTATTGATGCATGTTTTTACGCTCGATCAGCTTCGCGCCCAGATTCGCAAAACCATCTGGCACGAGCTGGCGCATTACTACGGCCTTGGCCATAAACGTATTTTTGAATTAGGCGGCTAGCTAGTAACTAAAATCTCACACTTTAGTCTAAGTTGCGTCCAATAGCCGTGGTAATGCCGGCCCAAGCACTCCAGAGATACCAATCGCGAGACCACGCAGATCACTCGGAAAATTAGTATTTATTAAGGCCAAACCGCAGAGAAGAGAAGTAACCCCAAAGCCAAATAAGCCAATAAAGTACATGCGCTTTCGACCTAAAATATCGCCAAGCGAACCACCTATAATAATAAGCGATGATAAGCTGAGGAGATAACCATCAACAATCCACTGCAATTGTGAAAAACTGGCACCTAGGTCGCGTGCAATATGCGGCAAAGCTACATTGACTACAGTTCCATCTAAGATCACTATACCGCTACCAATAATAGTAGTAAGTAGCACCAATAACTGCCGCCGTGTCATGGCTAAAGTCTAGCACAGCGGGCCCTAAGCATAAGTGTTATAATGAAGCCAGATAAGAACATAAAAAATGGCAAACAAACAACCAACTCGGCCGGATCTTCGACTTAACGTGCTTAGAATGTCGCGTTTACATTTTTTTTATGCAGCTCTTTTTGTCGTTCAGATTATCACCTTTGACGCATGGAAACTGATAGAGCCAGCGGTAGTATTACGACGTTGGATTATGGCCGCACTCCTATTGATCGTGACAACTGGTGTATGGTATCTGGCCAAAGGCAAAGCAGGCGATAATGCCCTCTACAAACGACTGGTTTTTGCCTTGATATTAATTGATGTGGCCGTTGCTTCATTTGCAGTTTACACAGAGCGGGGTATGGCGTCCCGCGCCGTGATGCTCTACACGGTGCCATTAATTGTTTCTATTGTACTCAAAAGCCGCAGCGCTATTTTATCAACAGCAATGTTATGCGTTGCCGCCTACACTTCAACAGCACTGGCTTACTTTGTGCTTAATTTTAATGAAGGCTATAAGATTGAGCTCTATGGGATCGTTGGTTTTTATTCCTTTTTTATGGTTCTGTTAGTGGCAATGCTATGGAGCGTAACTCGGCCACGAAGGTAAGCGGATCATCATTAATATTTAGTACTCTTTTCTAAATAACCTATGCTTTCGCTTTAGTTTCTAGGTAATGGCTACGGGACATGTAGATTCCAAACGCAATCAGCCAAATAGTTTGCGGATAGGCCACAATTCGCTCCATGCCACCCTCACCAAGACCCAGGTAGACGCTCATGCTAAACAAAATAAAGGCCGATAGAGCTACTATTCCTGATAGAACAGAATAAATCCTAAAATTACGCGGCAGATCAAGCGATAACCCTAAAATTAGTAAAGCCAAGTTGCCTAACACAAACGGTAGAGTTGCGCCGAAGGCATGCAGGCTGGAAATTGTATTTTCGGCAAATATACCCACTATTATCGTGCCGATTCCAGCTAAAGACATAAAACCAAAGCCGGTGGCGCTGCCGCGTTTAACTAGAAACTCATGGTAAATAAGCAATGAGCCAACCACCATCGTAAAGCCTAAGACGATAAACGAAGTATTCATGAGTGCGTGAAGCGGCGAGCAGACTAAACGACCAGCGTATACGCCACAGGCCGTGTTACCCAAATCACTGATTGGATTATTGGCTAGGTTATAGGGCGTACGCCAAGCCTTGGCTACGATAAATTGCACAATAAAAAACTGCAGACTTACAATCCAGAAAATGGGACCAACCAGTGGAAAGCGGTCTGTAAATGTCTCTATTCGTTTTGAGCGAAGCATCATACGCATAGCCCAATTTTCCCACAGCTCAGGGATGCGGCAAAGTTTCTAAATAAGCCGAGGCGTTTTATAAAAGAAAAGCATCGAAAAATATTGACAAGCATGAACCGTGGGCATATATTGAATAGCAGATCATCGTGAGGTGATTCAGCAACCGAGCTGGAAACAGCGAAGTAGCGAACAAAAGGAGCCCGCAAGGGCTCTTTTTGTTTAGGTCTTTTGTATCAGCCATCTTGCCGCTCAGCAAATTTATTGGTGGGGACGCATAACCAAGAATTCACCAAGCACTTTGCCAATAAGATAGCTGACGGCTAGGGCGCGCTTTTGCGGATATGTTTGTTCGATAGGAATAAACGGAACATCAATTTCACCCGAGCCACTAGCTAAAAAGAGTGTTCGCATAAATGGCCGTAAAACTGGCAAGCCAATGGTTGTAGCGATCCAAGAATTGCCTGCTTCTCTATAATGAGCATTATTGACTAATAGATCGACAGCGGCGGGAACTCCATCGACTGAATGGAGTAGATTAGGAATACGCATAACGTTATCAAAGTGTATTACAGGGACATCAGGTAATCGCTCCGCGGAGCTGAGTTATAACGAGCAGGAAGCGTTCTAGTAACAAATGACTTAAATGCAACTGCCAATATACCATCGTTGTCCTCACGTACATCTACTGGGTCTGACACATCGGCAACTGAGATTGTTACGTCGAACCTATTGGCTTCCGGTACTTCGATAACTTCATGTCGAAGAATATAGTCGCCAGCGGCAATCGGATTGCCTGCAATTATCGGCACTTCAACCTTACTCTGATCAAGACCAGTCATTGGACATTAAAATACAATATTTCTTCAATATAATCAAACCATGTGCATAAACTCCTTTACATAAGCGGTATAATATACATAGAAGGTAAAAGATACATATTTAAAAGTAAAACACTGTAATGGGACATCTCACTGAAGGAGACCTGGGTTATTTACGCGAATTACGTGTGTATGAACTTTTGGCAGACGAGTTTACGCACCTAACAGATTTAGGTGCCACAGCAGACCAGGTTACCATAGACGATATAGATAGCCGAGATGAAGAGGTATTGGTTTTTTCAGAAGAAGACAAGACATTAGAAAGAGCCAGAAGAATAGTTGTTCCAGCAGGGGTTATCAGATGGTCAATAGAAAATGGTCATCGGCATCATTATGAACATGCTATCTTTGACGGGCATATATTTCCGCTCATTGAAGCTGAACAGGTAGCAGCCGTTCAGCAATATGCTGGTAACCTGGCAGAAGCAGCTCGAATCCGCGCCCAAATTGAGACGTCTCAATACAGGCCTCGGCCCGCTGAAGATCTGCCTGCTTACTACTTAGGCTGATAGTCGCGTATAATACTTTCAAAATCAAGAGGTAAATATGCGAAAAAGTCTGGTTATTAGTTTGCTATTAATACTGGTGGGTGTCGGCATTAGTGCCGGTTGGCTTGGTTTGCGCTCAAAAAGCAAAAATGCTCCGGCAATAGCAGCTAGTAGCTTTAAAAAAGCTTGTGACGTTTTTACCAGCGACGATGCTCAGAGCGTATTAGGTAGTGGAACAACGCAGACACCAAGCCAGACAGATAGCGCTTCGGCTGGGCAGGCCGTAACTACTTGCACATACAGATACGATCCCGGCAGCTTATCGGACGTAGTTAATGCCTCGGTACTTTTGCAAGCTAGTACACCAAATGATATGAAAAGTGAATTTAGTAATGGCCGACCTGAAGATGCTGTTAACGTAAGCGGTTATGGCGATAGTGCCTATTGGAGCCAATCGAACGGCCAGCTTAATGTTTTAAAAGGTCAATATTGGACAATTATTACAGCCGGTTCCGGTGCGATAGACGGCCGTGTGCCAGACTTACCACGAAAAATTGCTGATATTGTGGTGCCCCGGCTGTAAACTAGAAGCATGAGCAGTAAAACCAAGTTAGCTCGGCGGTATTATGTATTGGCTATAGTTGGTGGAATTGTGTTGTTTTGCTTAACCGCCTTTGGTGCACGACATGGTCAGCTGCAGCCGTGGGAAGAGCGCCTATTTTACGATGTATTTAATTGGTCTGGTGGACTACGCTGGCTGTTTTTGGCAGTCACACAACTGGGCAGCGCCGGGGCAGTTGCCATAGTCACCTTAGGCAGTTTTTTAATTGGATATCGCCAACTTGCTTGGCGGCTGCTTTTAAGCGGCGTAAGTGCCTACTTGCTAGTTATAGTTGCTAAAGGGCTCATTAATCGTCCCCGGCCCTATGCACTGCTTAGTAGTATTCACGAGCGCGAACTATCGGTACATGGTTTAGGCTTTCCGTCCGGACACACTGCAGTCGCAACTGCTATGGCTTTAACACTGGCTTTTCATTTACCAAAGCAATGGCGTTGGATACCGGCGGTTTGGATAGCTGGTGTAGGGTTATCGCGTGTTTATTTGGGCGTACATGCACCGCTCGATATTATTGGCGGTTTTGCAATTGGGCTTGTTACGGCAGCTACTCTTCACTTTTTGGTTAACACCGAAGGAAAACTCCATCGCAGCAGACCCTAGAATAGCCAAAAAAGCTTATGGTTTTGGGGTTGAAAATTCATGTTAAGCAGCATATGCTGGATGTGGAAGTGTGAGGCTTCCAACA